>JACQEL010000628.1 GCA_016200595.1 Deltaproteobacteria bacterium | reverse complement strand
TCGTCGGACGTCAGAATGAATTAGCGCAAATGCGCCAGGCCTTGGCCCAGGCGAAGGAAGGCCACGGCCAGATTGTGGCGGTCGCAGGCGAGCCGGGAGTCGGAAAGTCCCGACTGTGCTATGAGTTCAAACTCGTCTCACAATCTGACTGTCTGGTGCTGGAAACCTTCTCGGTTTCACACGGGAAAGCCTATCCCTATCTCCCCTTGATCGACCTGCTGCGCAATTACTTTCAGGTTACTCTGCAAGACGATGAGCGACGGCGACGAGAGAAGGTGATGGGAAAAGTGCTCGCTCTCGATCAGAGCCTGGAAGAGACTTTGCCTTACCTCTTTGCCTTGCTGGGAATCGCCAAGTCAGCCTCCACTCTTCACGAAATGGATCCGCAGATTAAACGCCAGCGCCTGTTCCAAGCCGTCAAGCGGCTGCTGGTGCGGGAAAGCCTCAATCAGCCTCTGATTCTCCTGTTTGAGGATCTGCAATGGCTAGACGCCGAGACCCAGGCGTTTCTTCTTCTTCTGAGCGAGCATGTCACCACTGCAAGAATTGTTCTGCTGGTCAATTATCGGCCCGAGTATCGGCACGAGTGGAATACCAAAAGCTATTACACGCAATTGAGCCTCAATCCCCTCAAGCAAGAAGACGCCCAGGAAGTTCTCTCAACCTTGCTGGAGCAGAAAACCGGCGCAACGGCGAAGTCTCTCCTCCAGCCCCTCAAACAATTCATCCTGGCCAAAACTGAGGGAAATCCCTTCTTCATGGAAGAGATCGTCAAAGCGCTCTTTGAGCAGGGAGTCTTAGTCTGTGACCCAGGCGGGTTGTTTCTCACCAAGTCCGTGACTGACATCCAGATTCCCCCTACCGTACAAGGCGTGTTGGCGGCGCGCATCGACCGGTTGCGCGGCGAGGAGAAGGATCTCCTGCAGATACTAGCGGTGATAGGCAGGGAGTTTCCTTTCAGCGTGCTCACGCGTGTCGCGACGGCACCACCTGAGCAACTGCAAGGATTGCTCTCTCGTCTCCAAGCCGAAGAGTTTATCTATGAGCAGCCCGCCTTTCCGGAGCCAGAGTACACCTTCAAACATGCCCTGACGCAAGAGGTTGCCTACAGTTCGTTGTTGCTCGAACAGCGAAGGGTGCTTCACGAGCGTACCGCTCAGGGACTCGAAGACGTATTTCGCGGCCAACTCGAAGATCACTACAGTGAACTCGCGCATCATTACACACACAGCGGCAATAGTGAAAAAGCCCTCCACTATCTGCAGATGGCTGGTCAGCAAGCCGTGCAACACTCGGCCTACGCTGACGCTATCGGTCACCTGAGTACTGCCCTGGACCTATTGACGACTTTACCAGATACCCCTGCGCGTGCTCGACAAGAGCTCGCTTTGCTGATTGCCTTAGGTGCCTCGCTGGTTATCACCAAAGGCTATGCTGTCCCTGAGGTGGCAAAAGTCTACGCTCGCGCTCGCGAGCTGTATCAACAAGTAGGAAGTACTCCCGATCTTCTTCCCGCACTTTTTTCCCTGTCGAGGTTTTATTTTGTTCGTGGAGAGTATCAGATAGCCCATGAACTGGCCGAGCAATTTACCCGCCAAGCTCAGAGCGTCCAAGATCCTGCGCTGCGTCTCTCGGCGCATCTCATGCCAGGATTAACCTTGTTTCGTCTCGGCGAGTTTGCTGCTGCCCGAACGCACCTGGAGCAAGGAATCGCGCTTTATGATGCCGAGAAGCGCCGTGGCGATGGATCTGGTGCCTTCGTGTATAGCCAGGATACCGGCACCATGTGCCTGGCTTATGCGGCCTGGGTCCTCGAACATCTCGGTTATATGGATCAAGCCTTGCAGAGAGGCCGGCAGGCTCTTTCCTTGGCTCATGAACTTGCCCATCCTTTTAGTATTGCTTTCGCCTCGCAATTTCTTGCCTCAGTCTATCGCTTCCGTCGAGAAGGGCGGGCAACGCAAGAAATCGCCGAGGCAACCATCGCGCTTGCCCGCGAGCAGGGATTCCCTTATTGGGTTGCTGGGGGAACGTTTGTGCGAGGGTTAGCACTCGTCGAACAAGGACAAAAAGAAGAAGGCATTGCTCAGATCCATCAAGGCATAGACGCCTGGAAGGCGATGGGGATAGAGAGATTAGGGCAACCGTCCATCCTGCTGGCCGAAGCATACGGACAAGTCGGACAAACTGAAGCTGGGCTTGCCTTACTAGCTCAGGCGCTTTCTGAAACGCAAGAAAGCGGAGAGCAATGGTGGACGGCGGAATTGTATCGGATTAAAGGGCAACTTGTACTTCAGTCCCAAGTCCCAAGTCCAAAATCCCAAGTCGGCAATCCGCAATCCGCAATCCGCAATCCGCAATTGGAAGCGGAGGCGTGTTTTCACAAGGCCATCGAGATCGCCCAACGGCAACAGGCAAAGTCGCTGGAACTGCGAGCGGTGATGAGTCTGAGCCTACTCTGGCAAAGTCAGGGGAAAAAGGCAGAAGCCCGGCAGATATTGGCAGAGACTTACGGTTGGTTCACTGAAGGGTTTGACACCGGGGATTTGCAAGAGGCGAAGGTGTTATTGAGCGAACTTTTGTGATCGGAGATGCATTATGCTGTCACAAGAATCTCAAGAGATTGCGCGTCAGGCTATGGGGATATACGAGCACCGCCTGAAGGCTACCTTGGAACAGTCCAACCCTAATGACTTTGTGGCTATTGAGCCCGTTTCCGGCGAACACTTCGTCGGAGCTACGCTGAGCGAGGCGATTGGCGCAGCCCGCAGAGCGCACCCGCACTGCGTCGCCTATGCGCTGCGGATTGGGCATCGCGCAACGGTGCATCTTGGGACGAGTTCGCGATGACCGGCTCTGTGGATGGTGCTGGACGTGCACTGGTATACCTCACCGTGCAGTCACCCACTAATGCCATATCGATGGAAATCGAGGCCTGGGTGGACACTGGTTTTACCGGGGAGTTGGTACTGCCGCAGGAAAACATTGTAGCCTTGAATTTGTCGAGATCAGCTGTCGTTACGGCTGAACTCGGGGACGGCTCGGAAACCACACTTGAAGTATACACGTGTCTGATTGAGTGGTTTGGCCAAATACGACAGGTCGAAGTCATCGCGAGTATCGGACAGCTCCCGCTCCTGGGTGTAGGACTCTTACGAGGCCGCAAGTTAACGATTGACTACGCTGCACGAACGCTGACCATCGATTGACCCGATCCACAACGTTAGGACAGGTTCTCGTTGGTATTGTAAGTCCGCTTTCAAAACGCTTCGTAAAGACTTCTCGAAGGAATC
Organism: Deltaproteobacteria bacterium; assembly: GCA_016200595.1. GTDB lineage: Bacteria > Desulfobacterota > Binatia > Bin18 > Bin18 > JACQEL01. Next base: position 5,290 of record JACQEL010000628.1, on the reverse strand, counting down.
TGAGGATGACCCGCACTATACATCGTACTGCAATCTTCCATGGCTGGTGGATCGTTGTGGTCGCAGCTATTGGACTCTCGATGAGCTATGGCCCGATTGTCACTTTCACTTTCGGTGTGTTTTTTAAGCCCTTGAGTCAAGAGTTCGGCTGGAACCGGGCGCAGGTGTCGCTGGCGTTTTCTTTATCTCTCCTGATCATGAGTGTTGTTTTTCCCTTCGTTGGCCGGCTGGTGGATCGGTTCGGCGCACGGAGGGTCATTGTGCCGTCAGTTTTACTTTTCGGTCTCGGTTTGATTTCCTTTTCTCTGCTCTCGGCAAATCTGTGGCATCTGTACGCGATCTATCTCGTTTTAGGAATCGTCGGTGGTGGGACCGCGCCGGTTCCCTACTCGAATGTCATTGCTCACTGGTTTGACAAACGGCGTGGGTTGGCCCTCGGTCTCACTATGGTCGGTCTGGGGTTGAGTACCTTTATCATGCCCTTTCTGGCACAAACCCTCATTGCTAGCGGAGGGTGGCGTCGGGCCTACCTTACCATCGGCCTCATGGTCATGGTGGTCGCTATTCCAGTAGTCGCGCTGTTTCTTAAAGAAACACCTCACCTGCTGGGACTGGCGCCGGACGGTGAAACGACCAGTCCAGACACAAGAGGACTTACTACCCACAGGGAGGGGATGAGTTCTGCGGAAGCGTGGCGCACCGAGACTTTCTGGCTCATGGTCGGCGCTTTTTTTCTTATGTCGGCCAGCGTTCATGGTTGCCTCATTCATCTCGTACCGCTGCTCACTGACCGCGGGGTCTCTGCGCAGGGCGCAGCTTTCGCTACTTCACTGCTGGGCGGAGCCCTGTTACTGGGACGAGTAGGGGCTGGTTACTTGCTGGACCGTTTCTTCGCTTCAGGAGTGGCAGTTTGCTTTTTTTGCGGAGCCACGCTCGGTTTTATTCTGCTGTGGAGTGGGGTGACAGGCATCCCGGCCTTTGCCGCGGCGTTCTTAGTGGGTCTCGGCATGGGAGCGGAAGGCGACATTATCGCTTACCTGGTCAGCCGCTATTTCGGCCTGCGCGCGTTTGGTGAGATTTACGGTTATACCTTTGCCGCTTTTACTCTAGGCGGGGTAGTCGGCCCTCTGCTGATGGGAGAGGGGTTCGACTCCACCGGCTCATATGATCTGGGGTTGAGTACGTTTGTCGTGGCCACTTTGCTCGCCGCTGGACTGATGACTCGCCTGGGGCCCTATCGCACTTGGGTAGCAGCCGAAGCAGCCGCAGTTTCGTAGGGCATCGGCAGTGATATCGATTTGCATTTTCTGGGGTGCGATGACCGCAACAAGGCTGTCACCCTGAGCGAAGCAAAGGGTCTCATCTGAAAGCTGACGGCTGACCGCTGAGGGCTTCTTCTTACGACAGCAACCCCAGCATCCACCACCAGGGAATACTGGCGAGAATCGCCAGAATATAAATTACGCCATAACTCCAGGCCAGGGGTCGCACCTGACTGTGAGAAAAGGCTTGCTCCTTGGTGCCGAAGTAGAGGGCGAGATAACACGTGTTCTGATAAGGCAGAAACCAGACAGTGACAGTAGTACAGATCACCAGGACCAGCGGCAAGGGATTGATGCCAGCATTCATCGCAATGGGCACAACCGTGATGGTGAATAATGAAACCAAGGGGAAACTGGGTAAAATAAAGCGCGCGATGAACACGACCAGCGCCATAACGAGCAAGAAGAGGGGTGGGTGCTCCGCTAAAGGTCCAAGAAGCGGAGCCAGCTCATTGACTAACCATTTGTCGATGCCCAGTTTCTGCACGACACTGGTGAGGCTCAGCACAGCGCCCAAGTAGAAGAGGAAGTCCCAGTTAATACCGGAACGAAAGGTCGCCCGGTCTAATAAATCCGTCGCGAGCAGAAGGGCGAGCCCACTCATGGCAACCCAAGCGACATCAATGTGATGATAGGGCGCGGTGATCCAGCCGACCATCGCACCAACCACGACTACTCCGTTAATAATCTCGGCATACGAGGGTGGCCCCAGCGCCTCGATCTGGGTTTCGATCAGACCGCGCGAGATGGTGGGCTGGAATTCAGGGGGGAAAAGAAACATGATCAGGGCAAAGGCCGCAACAAAAGTCACGAGCGCTAACGGCAGGGCCGCGAACGCCCACCCACCCCAGGTAATCTGGACTCGCATTGCCTCCGGCAGCAACCCCCACGCCAGCAGATTTTCGGCTGCACCCGTCAGGAAGAACGGACACATTTGACCGAAACCGAGAAGCGCAGCCATCGCCAGGCCGGCTGAGCCACTGCTGCGCCGTGCGTATCCGAGTGAATCAGAAAGCGCCAGGATAATCGGCCCAGAAATAGCGGTCGCCGAGGTTGAGTCGGGAATAAATGTGGTAATGGCCGTGCCGCTCAAAGCGAGACCGGTGGCTTGACCCCGGTAGGTTAAGGGAAAACTGCGCAGCACGTGGAGCGCGAGCCGGAAGAGCAGGCCGGAGCTTTGTAAGGAGGCAGTAATACCGAGGACACCGATGATAAGAAAGAACGGGCTCGTGGTGAACCCGGATAAAGCCACTTCTGTAGGAACGACCGAGAACAAAATCCAGCCGATGATCAACCCAATGCTGACCACGTAGTCGGGGAGGACATCGAATGCCCAGAAGATGACTGCCCAGGTGAGCAGGGCAAGCATATGCATGCAACTCGTATCGAGTCCGATAAGTGGCCGGGTAGTCCAGATGGCGAGACCGGCCACGAGACCGGCCACGAGACCGAACCAACTTTTGACCCACGTCGAGACTTGCGTGCGGAGCACCCGACGACGCGAGAGCAGAGGGAGACTCGCCTCTGCCGGGTGCAACCGCTGATCTACCCGTCGCTGGAGAGCAGCCAAATCGTCATCGAAGACAGTCTCCGGCAGACGATCAAGCCAATTGCACAAGGAATCGAGGCGATCGTCATCCAAGAATTCGCTGGCATGTCCGACCAGCAGTCGCGCAGCGGCCGCATCATCTCCGGCATCGAGATAATGATCGATCGCTTGACCCCATTGGCCTGCTTGCTCATAAAGCTTCGCAGCCTGTCTATGGAGAGCATGAAACCCCTCAACCCCAACCTCGGCCGTCAGGCGGTTGAGCAGGAACTCGCGCACCGCTTCAGGGTAACTAACAGCGCCGTTGTGACGCCAGACGAACAGGTGCTGCGCTTCAAAAGTAGCGAGTGCAGCAGTAGCATCTTGGTGGTTGGTAAGACCTCTGACGACGGCCGGGTCGAGCGAGGTCAGAATGGCGGTACGAGTCAGTAACTCTTGTTGCGCAGGAGGCTGGGCATGAAAGAGAGACTCGATGTAAAAATTGAAGGCAGCTTGTTTTTTCGACAGTTCCTGATTCGTTTGGTACAGACGGTCACTAATGACTTGCGTGAAGTGCAGGATGAGCCGCGGATTTTCCTCGATCAAGCCCAAGAATTTCTCCTGCGAGAGCCGCCACAATTCTACTTCCGTGCGCGCGACCACGGTTGCCGAACGCGGTCGATCAGCAAAGAGGGCGCGCTCGCCAAACCAGTCGCTTGGTCCGTTCGTGGCCACCAGTTCACGCTGTCCCCCGCCGCGATTAATCAGTACTTCCACCTGACCTGACTTAATGATGTAAAAATCGCTCGCCTCCTCGCCTTCGTAGCAGATGACTGTACCCGGTGGATGGCATTCTTCACGCAAGTCAGCAATGATCTTGGCGAAGCTACCCGGGGGCAAATCGGCAAAGAGCGGAATACGTCGCAAAACTGTGGCAAGAGAATCCATGATTCCTATTGGGCTGCAGCAGAAAGCTTGCCAAGCTATGGCTTGAGCCGCAAAACCGTGGCAAGCAAGTTTATAAGTCCTGTGTACCTACCACGGCGCGAAGCAAGCAGGAAGCACGATCGTGTTCCGTCTGAGCAGCTGGCAAGAATAGTAGAGTGGGCACTGCCCACCTTATTTTTATAGTTGTTTCCCGTCTCAAAGAGACAAAAGAGAAAGGGAGGATATGAAGCGCATCGTACTCTTGGTCGGGATAGTATTTCTGGCTCTCATGTATGTTCCTGTAGCCACAGGACAGCAAACAATTGTCATGCTGCTTCATTTCTCCGATTACCACTCCCATGCCGTGCCGTTCTATTCTGAAGGACAAGCCAATACTGCCGGGATTGCGCGCGCCATCGCTTATCTCCAGCCTTTGGCTAATGACCCCAATACGTTGATCTTTAGCGGCGGGGACACCCTGAATCGTGGCGCGCCGGCCTGGTCTGATAAGTACCAATGCGTGGAGTGGAGTTGGTGGAACAGTATCGTAGACGCGATGGCGTTTGGTAACCACGATGCCGACTATGGCGCTGAGGTCTTCACCCAGTGTCGCGCACACATCTCCTACCCGATCTTGAGTGCGAATACGTTGGACAATAAGCAGCAACCGCTCTTTCAATACGACGGCAAAACTTATGCAGTGTTCGCGCTTAACGGAGTGAAGATAGGAGTGTTCGCCCTGGCCGGTGCTGATTTCGAGCGGCTCGTCAAGCCTGAGTGGCGCCCGGCTCCAGGTGCGACCTTTGCCGATCGGCTACAAACAGCACGGCAAGTGGTCCAGGCGCTGCGTGAGAAGGAACACGTCAGTGCTGTCGTTCTGATCGGCCATGCACTGTACGAAGATGACCTGGCACTCGCCCAAGCCGTGCCGGGGATCGACGTCATTTTTGGTACCCATAGCCATCGGCGAGAAGAGCTGACTCTCATTCCGGGTACGAAAACTATGATTATCTCACCGTTTCAGTATTTGACTTATCTCAGCAAAGTGGAACTCACCTTTACCGATGGCGTCCTCAGTGACATGAGAGGCGGTCTGATACGGATGGACAGTACTCTTGCTGAAGATCCAGCAATCGCGCAGCGGGTGGCACAACTACAGGCCGACCTGGAGACTGACCCCCAATACGCTTCGCTGTTTCAACGGAGCGGCGAAACGAGTGTTGAACTCTCTACTCAAGGCCAGGTGAGTGGAGAGTCTCTACTCGGAGATTTCGTCATGGACATCGTGCGTTCTGCAGCGCAAGCGCAGTTGGCACTTGCCACCTCGAGTAGCTTCCGCGAGCCGATTCCACCCGGGACAATCCGTGAAGAAACGCTTCGCACCTCACTTCCCTACCCAAACCGCGTCTTGGTTTACTCGATGACTGGGGCACAGATTGAGAATCTGCTGAACTACAGCGTCTCACGTAGCGGGTCTGATTTTTTCTCTCAAGTGTCAGGAGTCCGTTTTCGT
>JACQEL010000596.1 GCA_016200595.1 Deltaproteobacteria bacterium | reverse complement strand
GGCCCCCTCACCCTAGCCCTCTCCCACGAGGGGAGAGGGGAGGGAGGCACAAAGGGGAAATTAAATACCTGAACTTGACCCCAGTGCCACATGGGGTTGCCCCTACCTCGGCCCCAGAGAAAGAGTGCCAATCGCGTGTGGTTCGATTTAGAGCACCCAGGTGTGGTGGCTGTACCGTGGGCAAGCGCGATATGCTATCAACCGGACGAAAGGAGGGCGATATCATGACCAGGTGGCTACTGATCTCACTGTTGACCTGTGGCTGGATTCTTATCGGTGCCGGTCGTAGTTGGGCGCAAGGATACGATCTTGGGGTTGCGACTAATCTCGGTAATCTCGGTAACTTCGGTCTTAATCCCGGGACTATGGGCGGGGGAGAGACCATGCCAGGCGCCGTGTTGGTCAAATTTACCGGCGAAATTCAATGTCGTGACTGTACCCTCGAAGCCATGGGTCTTGAAGAGACGCCCGGCGACCTCTACCAATTTAGCCACGACACCACCCATCTGGTCATCAAGGTCACCTCCGCTGCACCGGACATCGCCTGGGAGATGGTCGAGCGCCACAAATTGTTTCTCCAGCCCGGTGAGGATGCGCCTTATCCCGGCCTACGACTTTCCCCTCGTGCCCAGGCCCCGCCTGGGCACGCAAAGCCCGGATGTGGCAGAGCCACGACTACATGCCATACCCAGGCAGAGCCTGGGCATGAGAAAACTCGATTCTTCCACATTACGTTTTCCTCTTTAGCCTGCCAACTCTGCGAGCAGCGCCCGAGCCTCTCGCAGATCAGGGGTATCAAACCCCTCGGTAAACCAACCATAAATTTCCGCCAGTAGTTGCCGAGCCTTTTCTCTTTTCCCTTGCTGGAACCACAGTCGGCTCAAGCTCAGCGCGGTCCGTAACTCCAACGACTTGGCACTCTGCTGGCGCGCAACCTCGAGGGCGTGGAGGAAACATTTTTCTGCCTCTGCCTGCATGGCCCGCGGCAGATCCGGACCGAAGCGGCTTGCCGATTGCACATTATCCGGTTTAGGCTTTGGACTTGGGACTTTGGACTGCAGGAGCAACTCTCCGCGCAGCCGCGAGAGCCACACTTCTTGTGAGCGCTGTTTAGTCCGCTGGGCCAGGGCTAACGCGTCGCTTGCCACGACCAGTCCTTCTTCGGGATGTCCCGTCTTTCTGTAGGTTTCGGCCAAAAAGCCCAGGAGTAAGGGCCGCGCTAATTGCGCTCCCGTTTCTTCGTAAGCCGCCAGCCCCTGACGGATTTGGGTAACGCTCTCCTCTCCTTGCCCTTGTTGCGCGAGTGCCCACCCGCGTAAGGCGACGGCTTGCGCTTCCCAATGGATAAACCCCCGTTCGACTGAGAGCGCTAGGGCCTCTTCCGTGCGCTCCTGCGCGGCGTGGGCTTCCCCACAGACCGTATGGAGCAAAGCCGCGATGAAGGCGGTGATGACTGAGGTAAGGGGGTGTGCCAATTCCTGAGCCAGGACCAGCGCTTCCTGAATCCGCTGCCGGGCTTGGTCCGGGTAGCCAAGGGTCCACAGCACGCGCGCAACAAAAGAGAGACAAATGGCCCGCGAGCGCGCATATTTTTGCGAGTCGCCGAGAGCAATCCCCTGCTCCAAGTGCGTGCGAGCCTGGAGGGGCTCCCCGATCGTAGAAAAAGTCGTCCCCAGGACTGAGTGCGCGACCCCGAGGAGTCCCGGGTCGTGCATACGCTGCACCACCTCAAAGATCTGCTCTCCCAGCGCGCGGGCCGTCTGGAATTCCGCCCGCACATAATAAAACCCCTGCAGCCCCCACAATGCCCAGACGAGTTGGGGAGTCGCCTCCACCTGTCGGCAGAGCTCTAAAGCACGGCTATAGCTTCTTTCCACTTCTGGGGCGGCATAGCCTTTGGTGGCGACCAGCGCGAGCCCTAAGGAGATGTGTAAGGCGATCTCCTGCTCGAGGTGGTCAGGAGGAGCGGGTAAAGCCTTGAGGAGTTCTAATCCTTTGGTGAGGTGGCTGATGGCTTCGCGATAAGCGTAGCGCTGCAGCGCATTTTTGGCCGCCTGTTGGCGATAGTGCACCGCCCGGCTATAGTCCCGTCCGTACTCGAAGTGGACCGCGAGTTCGGCCGCGATTTCGCTGGCCCGGGAACCGTAGGCCGTCTCCTCACGCTCAGCAATGCGCCGATGCAGGCATAAGCGGCGGCCAGCCGTCACCCGTTCGTACCAGGCCTGTTGATACAAGGAGTGAATGAACTCGTAGTGTGCTGCCACAGTGCCATCCGGCCACTCGCTGACCCCGCGCGCGCGCAGGAACTGCGCCCGGCGCGCGAGTCCCTCGCACAGCTCTTCGACTTCCAGCACCTCAGCCTCTAAGCCGGCGGCGAGGGTCGCTGCTGAGAACTCCACCCCCGCTACACTCGCAACCTCTAAGACCCGCTGCTCCTCTGGGGTGAGTCGATCGATCTGCGTCTCGATCATCTGTTGGATGCTCGCGGGCACCTCGATCTGAATGGCGGCTAAATCCCCTTGCAAATCCCACTGGCCCTCACGCTGGACGAGCAAATCTTGCGTAATGAGATAGTCGGTGACGTTGACCATGAAGAGCGGGTTCCCGTCGGTCCGCTGATGAATGAGGCGTGCCAGTTCACGCAGCGGAAATTGGCCGGCGAGGCCGAGCGCAAACCGCGCCGTGAGATAGCTGTCCACATCCGCCGCGGTCAGTAAGCGTAGCGGCAATTCGCCACAATGTCCGTGCACCTGAAGTTCATGCTTGATCACTTTTAGCGGATGCCCGCCCGAGATGACTTCGATCGGTCGATAGGTCCCGATGATCAGTAACCGGGCGGGTTCCCGCCGCCGCGCTAAAAATGACAGCAGATCCAGCGTGGCATAATCGCTCCAGTGCAGGTCTTCCAAAATGAGGATCAGCGGCGTTTCTGTCGTCAGGGTCTCCAGCGCCTCAGCCACCGTCCGCAACATGCGTTCACGGGAGGCTCCCTGGACCTCGCTGCGCAATTTTTTGCGTTCGGCCGGGCCCAGGAGCGCGGGCATCTGCGCCAGCCACAACGGCGCGTGCTGTTTGAGCAACGCCAGGAGGCGCTCACTCCCCGGGGTGCGACACAAGCGTTCGAGCGCATCGAGCACGGGCAAGTAGGGTTCGCCCGTGCCATAGTGAGCGACACACTGGCCACGCGCCGTCCAAATGCTCTTCTGCGTCGCCGCGCGGGCGAGCAAAGCTTCGACAATCGTGGTTTTGCCGATTCCCGGTTCACCGGTCACGAAGACCACTTGCCGCTCACCACCGAGGGCTTTCTCGAGCCAGCCGTGGAGTTGAGCCAGTTTCGCTTCCCGTCCCACTAGAGGAGTGCTTAGTTGCCAGGAGTCAGTTGTCAGTTGGGGACTGAGGATCCCTGAGTGCTGAGTGCTGAG
>JACQEL010000595.1 GCA_016200595.1 Deltaproteobacteria bacterium | reverse complement strand
TGATAATAGCGCGGGTCTAAGATCTGTACGAGCTTGTCCATGCCGACAATAAAATGCAATTCCACTGTGGCTCCGAGCAAGGCGCGAAACGCCTGGGCCTGCTCGAAATAGAGACCACGATTCACCAACGCCACGCCGGTGCAGTCATGCCGCTGGGCGTAGAGAGAAAGCAAGAACAAGCGGTCTTCTAGCCCCATACCGCTGAGTTGCTCTTTATCGACTGTCACTTTGGCTAAGGTAAAGAAGACACAATCAAGCTGAGAAATGTCGCGTGCCCGTTCGGCTAGTTCGGTGTGCGCGAGCGTCAGTGGATTAAACGAACCGCACAGGATGCCAATTCGACGGAATGCAGGCACAGCCTCAGGGTAGAGAATGCGGGCAGTGGGTGGAGCAGCAAGATCCAGGGTCTCTACCGCTTCACGCAAGGCGAAGAGCCGCCTGAGGTCGTACACTGTCTGTTCCATGCTCCACCATCCTTTTGCTCTTACGCTGTGGCAGGCACGTGTCTGTGTGCCCTTACTCTATAGAGGTGCTCTAGCATATATAGCGGTTTTCAGTTGCATGCATCCTCCTCTGTAGGGGCGATCCTTGTGATCGCCCAATGGGGGTGCGGGGGAGGGCGAATACAAGATTCGCCCCTACACTCGATTTCAGGTCGCATCCAAGTGAAATTTGCTATAATCGCCCGTTCGTGGAAAGCAACCTGGAGAGCACATGGTGGACGTGAGGAGTTTTGGTCGGGTCAAGGTCATTCTTGGCAAGCGAAACGGCAAATATCCCTATGGTAATTCAATTCTGGTAGAAGACGATATCACCGCGCTCATCGATCCGTCCCTGATGATTCGCGAGTTCTCTGGTCAGGTGATGAAACGGAAGGTTGACCTGCTCTTCAACAGTCACTACCACGAAGATCATGGCGCAGGGAACTCTTTGTTTCCTGAGGTGCCGCTCTATATCCACACCCTGGATGCGCCAGCGTTGCGCTCTCTCGACACCCTCTTCGCTTTCTATGGTATGGACGAGGAAGCCACCGCAGCCTGGAAACCAGTGGTAGTGGAGAAATATTTCTATCAACCGCGTGAGTACCTGGTCGAACTCAGAGACGGGGAGGTGTTCGACTTCGGTCACACCCGTATGCGTGTGATGCATACCCCTGGACACACCGGCGGGCATTGTTGCTTTTTCTTCGAGAACGAGGGGGTGTTGTTTGTGGCAGACTGGGACCTGACCTGGTTCGGACCCGTGTATGCTGATCTCACTTCTGACTTAGAGGCGACCATCGCTTCGTTACAGCAGATCCGCGCCCTCGGTGCCAAAACCTTGGTCAGCTTTCATGAAGCCGGCATTTGCCAGGAGAATCAGTACGACGTGGTCACTCGCTATTTGGCTATCGTCTACGAACGGGAAAAACTCTTGCTTGATTTCCTGGCTGCACCTCGTACCTTGGAGGAGATCATCAAGAGACGGATTGTCTACCGCAAGGATTACGCTATCGTGTGGATCGATGCGGTGGAAAAAAACTCTATGCTGCTGCACCTGCGTAAGCTTATGGAAGAAGACAGAGTCGAGTGGGATGGGGAACGATATCTGCGCAGAGGATAGTCGAATCGGGAAACCGCTGTGACGCGCTCAACCCTTCTCTATTTCAGCATGCTGTTACTCGTAGTTGTTGGTTTCGAGGCGATTCGCCGTGTTGGTAATACCCTGACACCTCCCCGCCATATTGCTGGCCGCTGGGATTTTCCTGTTCCCCCTTCCTCTTCCTCTTGCCCGCTGCTTGAATTCACTGAAACGGGGAAAGGCAGCCTGCAGGTGGAACAATCCGGCCGCTACCTTAGGCTCACGTTTACCGATATTCACTCGACGAAAGTGCCAGCACGCTTTGAAGACGGAAAGCTGCGTGGTGACGGTTTGAGTTCTGCTCCCTGCGCTGCCGATGCAAGAGTGCACCTCCGCGGAGGTTTGGCGGATGATCATCTTGAACTGTCTCTTACCCGTTCCCACAAAGAAGCGTCCGCGCCCGCGGCAGCTACGCTGGTGCTGAGCGCAACACGACCGTCTGGATCAGAGACGCGTCCGTTGGCTTCTCCTTAGGTTCTTTGCTTGGCCGCTGCAGAGGAGTTCCTCATGCCCCCGGAAAAAGTGCTTCTGCTCCTGACCATAGAGATTGCTGTCATCATCGCTGCCTCGCGGCTCTTAGGCGCGGTATTTCGCCGCCTCCAACAGCCGCAAGTGATCGGTGAGATCGTCGCTGGGATTCTTCTCGGTCCTTCTTTTCTGGGATGGGTAGCGCCCGCGGCCGCGGCGAGTCTCTTCCCGCCGGCCGTGGTCCCGTCCCTGAAAATGCTCAGTGAATACGGCGTGCTGTTTTTTATGTTCCTGGTGGGGTTGGAGTTGGATCCCACCCTCCTGCGTGGGCGTGGACGCGCGGCCGTGCTGATTTCCCACGTCAGCATTATTGTGCCCTTTTTCCTGGGGGCGCTGCTCTCCTTGTTCCTGTATACGCGCCTTTCCTCAGATGCCGTACCGTTCACCAGTTTTGCCTTATTTCTTGGCGCCGCCATGTCTATCACGGCCTTCCCTGTCCTCGCCCGCATTCTCATCGAACGCGACTTGCTGAAGACCAAAGTGGGGGCGGTGACCCTGACCTGCGCGGCAGTTGATGATGTGACGGCGTGGTGTCTGTTAGCTTTCGTGGTGGCGACAGTCCGGGCCGCAGGACTTCATCATGCTTTAGTGACGGCTGGGCTCGCGGTGGTGTACATCGGGGTGATGTTCTTTCTCATTCGTCCCCTGTTGAGCCGCTTTGGTCGCCTCTATGAAAATTCGGGACGTCTTTCCCAGAACCTCGTCGCCGCGATTTTTGTCCTGGTGCTGGCGAGTGCGACCGCTACAGACCTCATCGGCATTCATTCTATCTTTGGCGCTTTTATGCTCGGAGCCATGCTACCCAAAGAGGGCGGCTTCGTGCGAGAGCTGACCGAGAAAGTTGAGGACTTCGCCGTAGTTTTTCTCCTGCCGATCTACTTCGCCTATACCGGACTGCGCACCCAGGTAGGTCTCCTGGATAGCCCTGACCTCTGGGCGTTCAGTCTGTTAATTATCAGCGTGGCCACGCTCGGCAAATTTGGTGGCAGTACTATTGCCGCACTGACCACTGGCCTCGGTTGGCGAGAGTCGGCTGCCCTGGGAGTGTTGATGAACACGCGCGGGCTCATGGAACTGATCATCCTCAATATTGGCCTGGACTTAGGAGTTATTTCCCCGGTTTTGTTTGCCATGATGGTGCTAATGGCCATTGTCACTACCATCAGCACGACTCCCGCCTTAGCGGCTATCTACCCGGTGGAGCGATTGCGCGCGGAACTGCTCGAACCCGAAGCTGCTGCCGTAAGTACTCAGGTTCTGGTGCCAGTCGCATTGGCCAGTTCTGGTCCGGCCCTGCTGGATATGGCGGCTGCCTTGACTGAGGGGGACACCCCGCGGATTTATGCCCTTCACCTGGCGCGGCCTCTTGAGCGTGGGGCGCTGGGAGCACGGCTCGGGCAAGCCTCTCACGCCGCCCAGGAAGCGCTCGAACCGTTGCTCAGGCATGCGCAAGCTCAAGGCTTCGACGTGCGGCCTGTGGTGGTGGTCAGCCGCACGCCTGGAGTGGATATTTGCGATGTGGCACGCGCCAAAGGCACGAAACTCATCGTCATGGGCTGGCATAAACCCGTCTTTAGTCGAGCCATGTTGGGGGGTACCGTCCAACATGTGATGAAGAGAAGTGAGGCGGATGTGGCGGTCTTCATTGACCGCAACAGCCCTTTTCCTCCCCAACGGATCCTCTTGCCCTACACGGGCACGGTGCACGACCGGGCAGCTTTAGCCTTAGCTGCGCGCCTCACTCACCGCTTCGGCGCCCAACTGACTATCTTACATGTGGTTCACCCAGGACGGCCGCAGCCCCGCTTAGCACAAGAGGCGCAAAGCGTTCTCGTCCAGGAATTCCCCGAACCTGCCGGCGGGTACACGCGACTGCAGGTGGTAGAGTCCACCCGCCCAGTGGAGATTGTCCTACAGGAGGCGGCACACTTTGACCTCACCGTGCTCGGCGTGGGAGAAGAATGGCAACTCGAACCCCATGTCTTTGGCCTGCGGCCAGAGCGGATTATCGCTCAATGTCCATCCTCGCTGCTGGTGGTCCGAACCCGGGCACGTCCCATCCCTGTAACTGACGCTGCGAAGAAGGACGACCAATACCCAGTCATGGCATCAGCACCTAGTACTGCGTCCGAGTAATTCTGAGGGGTGTCAGTCTGAGGAGCGAGGCGACGAAGAATCTCGCCACCAGTCTGTCGTTGCATGAGATTCTTCGCCTGCGCGGAGTTTATCCTGAGCGCAGTCGAAGGGCTCCGGCTCAGAATGACAGTACCCCGCAAATCCACATTGACGGACTACTAGCCAGAGTTAGAGCAATATTGTCCGGAATAAATTTGCTCTGCTGTGCGCCGGAGGCGCAATTGTCGAGTGCGCCAGCCAGGCTTCGCACGGCAAAAGCGGGAGCGCGGCTCCCGCACGCCAAAGAATTTCTCACCGCTTCCCGCATTGACCAGTCGATTTTCTCCGTGCTACCTTCTCGCCATGCTTGACAGGACGGCCACGACTGTGGCCCGCAGAGTTTTTTTCGTTTTCCTTGGCCTTATGTTCTCCGCTTGCGCGGCAACTCGCCCTACTCCACCACCTGCTGCCCCGCCGACGCCTTCTCCGCCTCCAATGGTCCGGATTCCTGGTGAACCAGTGGTGTTGACCCCAGCGGAGAAAGCCCTCGGACATTTTTTCAAGGCCGAAGTGGCAGCCAACCAGGGGGACCATGACACCGCACTGACGGAGCTTGAACAAGCGGTACAAGACGACCCGGACGCTCCGTTTTTGCAACTACGCTTGGCCACGCTGTACGTTCGCAAGGGCAAGCTTGCCGAAGCCCTGGAACATTGTCAAAAAGTCGTTGCACAAGAACCGAACAATACCGAGGCCCAACTCCTCCTGGCCGGCCTGCTCTCTTCCATGAACCGAGAAGAAGAAGCTGCGACCGTATATGAGGCTGTACTTGCCCGTTCCCCTAAGGACCAGGAACCGTATCTGTATCTCGGCACTCTGTACGCCAAGCAAGGGGACTTCGAGAAGGCAACTACCGTCCTCAATAAACTGGTGCAACTGCGCCCGCGCTCGGTTCTCGGCTATTACTATCTTGGTCAAGTCTACGCCGCGGACAACCAGCTTGATAAGGCGGAGACGTATTATCAGAAAGCCCTCTCCCTTAATCCGCAGTCCGAACTCGTACTGCTCGACCTTGCGCTCGTCTATGAGATGCAGAAAAAGCCTGAGCGCGCCATGGAAATCTACCAAAAGGCTCTGGCTGTGAATCCACAAAGTGTCCAGGTCAGGAAGCGCCTGGGCGGTTTCTATTTAGGGCAGAAAAAGCTTGACGATGCCTTGTTGCAGTTTCGCGAATTGGAAAAGATCGAGGCCGACCCGCAAGAAACGCGCGTGAAAATCAGCTTGATCTACCGGGAGAAGGGAGACTTTACCAAGGCGATTACTGAGCTGAACCTGGTTTTGGCGGCCCAGCCACAGAACGACCGCGCACGCTATTTCCTCGGGGCGATCTACACCGAAGCCAAAGAAGACGATAAGGCCGTCGCCGAGCTCCAACGCATCCAGGCTAGCTCTGATTATTTCGCCGATGCCCGACTGTATCTGAGCTATACCTATCAGCGTCAAGGGAAGTTGGACGAGGCGATCACCGAGGCCGAACAGGCGCTGGCGAGCAAAAAAGACGATCTTGATCTGCTCGGCTTTCTCGCCTCGCTGCAGCGCGAGAAGGGCAACCGTGAGCAGGCGATCGAAATCCTGCAGCAGATGATCACCTTGGCACCGACCAACGATCAATATTATTTCACTCTTGGTGCGGTGTACGACGAGATGAAGGATAAACCGAATTGTATCCTCCAGATGCGCAAGGCCATCGAGCTAAACCCGCGGAATGCGGCGGCGTTGAACTACCTCGGGTACACTTGGGCTGAACAAGGGGTCCAACTGGAGGAGGCCGAGAATCTCATCCGCCGAGCCCTGGCAGTCGAACCCAACGAAGGATTTTACGTCGATAGCTTAGGTTGGGTGTACTATCAACGTGGCGATTATGCCAAAGCAGTAGAAAACCTGGAGCGCGCAGTTGAACTGGTAGGGGACGATCCCACCGTCATCGAGCATTTAGGCGACGCATATGAAAAAGCTGGCCGCATGGCGGACGCCTCTCGTACCTATACTGAAGCTCTGCAACATGCCAAGGAACCAGAACAGGTTCAACGCTTGCGCACAAAAATCGCTACCCTCACCGGGAATCAGAAGACCACCGAAAAAGGCATCTGAAGTATTGCGGATTGCGGATTGCGGATTGTAGGCAGCTGTGAGATTCCGGCTCGTCTATTCTTGATTGGCTTATAACCTGGCATGAGATTCTGGTATTTTGGACGCCGGACGCCGGACTACGGACGCCGGACTTCTTCGGCCGTCTTCCTTCTTGTTCTGTCTATGAGTCTCGGCAGTTGCGCGGCTCGCCGTCCCGTCCCGCCCGCCCCCTCTCAGCCCGCCGAGTTACCTTCCGCCCAACAGCTTTTGGCCACCTTTGCCGCCCGGCGCCACACCTTGAGCAGTCTACGAGGTCTCGCCCGGGTGGTGTACACTGACCCACAGAACAAAGGCACGGCCAAGCAAGCAGTGGCGGTGAGCGTCCCGGATCGGTTCCGTCTTGAATTGTTCTCACCCATTGGCATTGCTTCGCTGATCGCCTGTGATGGTCAAGTGCTGGCGGCTTATTTCCCCAAAGAAAAAACCATCTACCGCGGTGCGGCAACTCCTCTCAATGTTGCTCGCTTCACCCGGGTTATGCTCTCACCCCGTGATGTTGTCGGTGTCCTCCTGGGGCTACCTGCTCCTCCCCAATATCAAGAAGCTCGTCCGGTGACTTTCGACACGGATAGAGGTTGGTACCGCTTAGTCCTGACTCTGCCTGAAGGAGAGGCCCAGGTCTGGGAGTTCGACGCCCGCACTCTCTTGTTAACCCGCTGGGAAGTTCTGGGAGACAACGACTCGGTGGTGGCACGTATGAGCCTGGCCGACTATCGGGCAGTCGACGGCCAGAATTTTCCGTTTGAGATTATCCTTTCTGACCTCTCTAACAAGCAGGAAGTGTCAATCTACTATGAAAAAGTAGAATTGAATCCCTCCTTACCAGATACTTTGTTCACGCTCGCACCGCTCAACGGGGTGCAAGAGATTGATATTGATGCGATAAATCCATAGCTCGCACGGCGCTTCTTTACCACCCGCTCTACTAAACAACGAAAGAATGGCCGATATTGTTTGTGATTTTGTTGTTATATGAAATCATCCACAACCTAAATTGAACCACACAACATTGGTACACTTTGCGATGTAGAACCCCAGGACTGTCATGCTGCGCTGCGCAGCATCTAACTCTGAGACCCTTCGCTTCGCTCAGGGTGACAATCGCAGTGTGCCAATCTCTTGTGGTCTAATTTCGATGCAACCACTACCGAGAACGCCGTTTTCACTCGTCGCAAAAGCTCGTAAGTTTACACAAGAAATGCATGCATATCTTACAGCGAAAGGACACCAAGCCAGTGGCAAATCTATTCACCCGGATGCTACGGGCGGCGCAGTTAGACGCGGCCCTGTATGAAGAGGTCGAGGCAGACCAAGGCGCCCTGTGGCAGGCTACCAGCGTAGTCGTGCTGTCGAGTCTGGCGGCAGGGATCGGCAGTCGTGGGAGCGGTGCAGGTGGGAGCCTGATAATAGTGGTCCTGGCTACGCTACTGGGATGGTATACCTGGGCGTATCTCACCTACTTCATCGGGACACGGTTGCTGCCGGGGCTACGGACAGAAGCAGATTGGGGTCAACTCTTGCGCACCATTGGCTTTTCAAGTGCTCCAGGTGTCCTACGGGTGATCGGAGTTTTCCTCGCACCGGCGTGGGTAAATGTCATATTCTT
The DNA here is from genome assembly GCA_016200595.1 of Deltaproteobacteria bacterium. Classification (GTDB taxonomy): domain Bacteria; phylum Desulfobacterota; class Binatia; order Bin18; family Bin18; genus JACQEL01. The sequence goes on along the minus strand of JACQEL010000595.1, from coordinate 2,690 downwards.
GGTGGTGGCGGCCTGGATGCTGGTAGCGATGATTATAGCCGTGCGGCAAGCCTTGGATTATGAGAGCACGGCGCGGGCAGTTGCCGTATGTGCCGTGGGTTGGGTCATTGATCTGGTGATCAGCATTGTCTTCCTGGGGCTTCTCAGCCCCTCTCCCCACTCTCCCCCCGCGCCCTCGCTGGCGGGTCTCATTTGGAGTGCGCCGGCCTGGACGGCGCTTTAGCTACCGGGCGCCAGCGGTTACCGAGCGTGGAGCGCTGCGCAGCCAAAGCGGGAGCGTGGCTCCCGCACTCCAAAGGGCAAAGGCGCCAGTCCTGGGCCTCAGGCAGGAAAATTTCCCGGACAGTATTGGGACCAGCCGCCAGTGGCACCCGGAGCGGAGGCTCAATAAATCCCTATCTTGGTGTGCCGCGCATATAGGACCGGCAACTTTTTCTTGCGCCTTTTGTTCTCTCTGAGTACAATCCTCTGATCCGTTGAACTGGAACTGACAGACAAGTGTCCGGGAGACCCCGCGGCTACTTGGCTTCGCGGGCTTCGCCTCCCTGGAAGGAGAGAAGTCAATTCATGGAGACCAGTAAAACCCGTCACTTCGCCGAACAAACCTGGACCGAAAGTATCATCCCTGCCCTCAAGGAATACCTTACCATTCCCAACCAATCGCCAGCTTATGATGTCAACTGGCACTCCAATGGCTATATGGATCAGGCAGTCGAGCTGATCGCCAACTGGATTCGGGCTCAGGACGTCTCAGGTCTCATGCTGGACGTCGTCCGTCTTGCAGGTCGCACCCCGCTCATCTTTATCGAGATTCCGGGTGACTCAGCCGAGACTGTGCTGTTGTACGGTCACCTTGATAAGCAACCACCCATGGACGGCTGGAACGAAGGACTTAGTCCGTGGAAGCCGGTGATTAAGGACGGCAGACTCTACGGCCGTGGTGGAGCGGACGACGGCTATGCGGCTTTCGCTTCACTGACTGCGATCAAAGCGCTGAAGCTCCAAGGAGTGCCGTGCGCTCGCTACGTGATCATTATCGAAGCCTGCGAAGAGAGTGGCAGTGGCGACCTGCCGTACTATATTGAGGCATTAAAGGATCGTATTGGCACACCAAGCTTGGTCATCTGTCTCGATTCTGGCTGTGGCAACTACGATCAACTGTGGATCACCTCCTCCTTACGTGGGCTCGCCACCGGTACTCTGACCGTGTCCACTCTGACCGAGGGGGTACACTCCGGCGCCGCCAGCGGTATCGTACCTTCGACCTTCAGAATTCTGCGGCAACTGCTCAGCCGTTTGGAAGACGAGAAGACTGGCGACATCCTCCCTCGCGAACTGTATGTCGAGATCCCTGACGAGCGTCTTCGACAGGTCACGGCAACCACCCACGTCCTGGGAGCAACGGTTTACAGTGAATACCCATTTCAGGCGGGCACAGTGCCGGTCTCGCGCGAGGGCAACGAAGCCCTGCTCAATCGCACCTGGCGGCCGCAACTGGAGATTACTGGCGCGGCGGGTCTGCCGCCACTCGATAAAGCCGGTAACGTCCTGCGGCCGGTGACCGCCGCCAAGGTGTCCTTACGGCTTCCGCCCACTGCTAATGCCGAAGCTGCGACAGCTTTGTTGAAGCAGCTATTTGAGAAAGATCCCCCCTACGGTGCCAAGGTTTCTTTCGAGTCCGAACAGTGCGCCTCGGGGTGGAACGCACCGGCCCTCGAACCCTGGCTAGAGGAGTCCCTCAAGCGTGCTTCGCTGGAATTCTTCGGCAAAGAAGCCTGCTACATGGGTGAAGGCGGTACGATCCCTTTCATGGCCATGTTTGGCGAGAAGTTTCCGCGGGCGCAGTTTATGATCACTGGAGTGCTCGGGCCACACTCTAATGCGCATGGGCCGAACGAATTCCTGGATCTGGCGACCGGCACGCGCCTCACCTGTTGTGTCGCCCGGGTGCTGGTAGATCACTTCAAGGCCAAATGCTAATGCTGTGGGGCATGAAAAGGGGATGTCCATGAACAGATATCAAGCTTTACTCGGCTCAGCCGCGAGAGAACCGCAAGCTGCTCCGGGCTGGCAAATCTCCCGGCTCACGTCTGTCAGTGGTCTTTTTGGCGCTAATGGCATGCAGTTTGGGCCAGATGGGCGCCTGTACGTGACCCAAGCGTTTGGCAGTCAGATTACGGCGATCAATACCTCCAGTGGCAGTCTGGAAATTATCTCGCCTCTCGGCGGCCCGATCGTCGCCCCAGATGATGTGGCCTTCGATTCAAGTGGGACGATGTACGCCACCGAGGTAATGAGCGCGCGGGTGTGTGCACGCACGCCGGACGGTACGGTGCGCGTGATTGCCGACAATCTCCCTGGCGCCAATGGCATTACGGTCCATCAGGATCGCATCTTTATCGATGAGTTCCGCCGTGGCGGACGTATCTTTGAACTGTATCCACAAAGTGGTCGCGCGCCTCGGTTGATCGCCGATGAGCTGCGCGGTCCCAATGCGCTGATGGTGGGACCGGACGGTAAACTCTATTATCCCTTGGTTCCGCAAGGAGAAGTCTGGCGGGTGGATATCGAGACTGGCGCACGTGAGAAAGTCGTAGACGGCCTAAAGTCTCCACCGGCAGTGAAGTTTAATCGCCGTGGGGAACTCATCGTGCCACAAGCCGGAAACGGCGAAGTTGTGCGCATCGACG
>JACQEL010000594.1 GCA_016200595.1 Deltaproteobacteria bacterium | reverse complement strand
GAAGTTCAGCCCGGAGACCATCAACCTCATCACCACGATCCACGGCAACTGCCCGGCCCGGTTCATCAAGACAGCATTCGACTCCACCTCACCCGTGCACCATCTGCTCGATAAGTACGTCGGTCTCTACCGTAACAAAGAGCGGGAAGGATATGGGGAGATGTTCGAGTTGTTCGAACGCTGGATGAACAGCGACGTCCCGATGGCAGGACAGATCTTTCGCGAGACCGTAGAAGATCTCTTTCGCCGCAACTTACTCTTACAAGGACGTTTCCACATTGACGGTCAGCTAGTGAGTTTGCCAGAGATCACATGTTCGGTCTTGAATGTTATCGGTGAGCACGACGATGTCGTGCATCCCAAATCCAGCCTTCCCTTGATCGACATGATTGGCAGTCGCGACGCGCAGAATCTGGTCTTTCCTACAGGGCATATTGGGGCGGCGGTGAGCGCGGTCGCGCACAAGAAACTCTGGCCCCGAGTAGGCGCCTGGTTGAAGGACCGGGACAGCCAGAATCTACACTAATAGTGAGTCCATTTTTCTCGATCAGCAAACGGCCATCTCTCAGGAAGCCGAGAGTTCAGCAAGTCCGCTCCCCCGATGGTCCGTTTTCCGTACCTTCGGTGGTTGTGCCCATTGCACTCGTGACGACTGCTGAGTTTTCCAGCTCACAACTCACAGCCTAAGGGGTAGACAACTCCCCCATCCCCTATCTCTCTACGGTTAGCTACGAGGGAGAAACGTTCCTCTTGCCCTTGTCCTGTGTAGGCGCTGGGCGTCTTTGTCCAAGCCCAGTTCTTCTCTTTGCTCCTCCCCTGCTTGCAATAGTGAGTGGCGCTTGCTAGCAAGAGCCAGCTACCCCTCTGGTATTTCTTGAGCCGTGTGAGACGAGGCGCGGCGAGGAACAGACTATGCTATGGCAGTTAGCGGCTTCTTACCCCGATTACCTGTATCAACTCAGCGCACTCGTCCGTGATCCGGTCTACCATAAGAGCGGGGTGCCCAATGGCCAGGGCCAACCCATCCTCCTCATTCCCGGTTTTCTGGCCGGCGATTGGACCCTGACGGTCATGGCCGGGTGGCTCAACCGTCTGGGCTATCGCGCCTACTTTTCCGGGATCAATTGGAACGTGGACTGTCCGAACAAGACCGCCGAAATCCTCCGCTGGCGCCTTGAGTACATTCTCAGAGAGCGGGGCGGTCCGATCGTGGTGATCGGGCATAGCCTGGGGGGCATGTTAGCCCGCTTCCTGGGCGTCAATTTCCCCGAGCAAATCAGGCATGTCTTTGCGCTTGGTGCTCCTCTCGACGGCAACTCCCTCAAGGTTCACCCCTTGGTACCGCTCGCGTTTCGCACCTTGCAGGTGTTACGCAAGCGTGCGGACGGCGTGTCTTCTGCCTGCGGCAGTGCACTGTGTAGTTGTCGCTTCCGCCAGACCGTATTCTCATCTCTCCCCGCGGGGGTCGGCTTTACGTCCATTTTCAGCAAGCGGGACGAAGTTGTGGACTGGCGCTCTTGTCTTGATCCGCAGGGAAAAAACCGCCCAGTCTCAGGCCGTCACCTCGGGCTGATCGTCAATCGCGAACGCATTGAAGATAAGGGGTGAACCGTGGACGTGTCATTCCCGCGAAAGCGGGAATCCAGGCAGGTTCACCTGAGGCTTCTGCTTGAGATTCCTGGATGCCCGCCTGCGCGGGCATGACGGTCCTCAACCCATCAAAATCATATGGACTGAGTTCTAGTAGTCCATATGACAATTGCAGGGAGGAGTTCTCGTCATTGCCAATCAGCGCACTTACGCTCCAGCCTTCCGTCTCCGGTATTTCTCCACCATGTAGGCACCAGCAGCTACCGAGCCGCCATCAACTACCAAGACCGCACCGTTAATGAAGCCGGAGTCTGGAGAAGCGAGAAACAGTGCCGCGTGCGCGATCTCTTCCACCGTACCCAACCGCGCGACCGGCAGGTGCTGGGCTCGCTCCCGCAAAGCGTCAGCAGGCCAGGTGCGCAATAACTCGGTATCAATCGGACCGGGAGCAATGGCGTTGACGGTGATCCCATAGTCGGCCAGGTCCAAGGCCGCGGCACGAGTCAGGCCCATGATGCCGGCTTTGGCCGCACCGTAAGGAGCCAGATCGATCGGTCCCATCAACCCAGCCACCGAGGCAATGTTGACAATGCGACCATATTTCTGTTTGACCATTTCCCGTGCGGCAGCCTGCGCGCAGTAAAAGGTGCCAGACAGATGAATATTGAGATGGCGCTCCCAGTTCTCTTTACTGATCTCCAGAAATCGCTGACCTTTGCCGATGCCATCATTGTTGACCAGGATATCGAGCTTGCCCAGCGCGGTTGCGGCTTCGCCCACAGTAGCCTGGATCTGCTCGTAATCACTCACGTCGGCGGTTTTGACGAAGACCCGTCTGCCGAGCCTTTTGATCTCCTCACCTGTTGTTTGCGCCCATTCGCCGTTGAGTTCCACCACGGCAATATCCGCCCCTTCGCGAGCAAAGCGCAGAGCAATTGCCTTACCGATGCCACGGCCAGCACCGGTGACGAGAGCCACTTGACCTTGAAGTTGCATAGGACTGCCCCTCTCCCCCTTACGCTTTACGTTTTACGCTTTACGTTTTACGCCGTCAGAATGCCTTCCCAGCCATAAACCCGCCATCGATAGGAAAGGTCGCCCCCGTGATAAAGTCGGCGTCTGGCGAGGCTAAAAAAAGAATGAGATTCGCGATCTCTTCCGGCAGCGCCCAACGACCCGCAGGATGCGCTCTTTTCAGCCCTTCCACCACTTCAGGTTTGTCGAAGTACGATTCCGTCATAGAAGTTCGCACTACCCCCGGCGCAACCGCGTTGACCTGGATGTTCTTGTCCGCGAGTTCCAGCGCCATCTCTTTGGTGAGGCCGACCACGGCATGTTTTGAGGACACATAGGCCGCCCGGTTCGGGACCGCCATTAGGCCCGCCACAGAGGCCAGGTTCACGATCTTTCCTCCCTTCCCCTGCGCCACGAGATACTGCGCAACCGCCTGGCTACAGAGAAAGGTGCCGGTGAGATTGGTGGCGATCACGCGCTGCCACTCGGCAAAGGGAAGTTGCAGAAAAGGAACGATCTCGCGCACCCCGGCACTGTTGACCAACAGATCTATACGGCCCAAAGCGGCTACGGCCTGATTCACCATTGCTTGCACGGATGCTGGATCAGTCACATCAACGCTAAGGGCAACCGCTTTCCTCCCACTCTTTCTCACTCCCTGAGCGGTGGTCTCGGCTCCTTCCAGACTCACATCCGCCACTCCCACATTGGCCCCCTCGCGGGCGAACGCGAGACACACCGCCCGACCGATCCCGCTACCGCCGCCGGTCACTAAAGCGCATTTGTTATCGAATCGCATATATAGGTCTCCTAAATCATTTGTGGCGGACGCCGTTCATGCTGAGCGTAACCCGGAGGGTGAAGTCGAAGGACGGACAGATATCTTTACGGCACAGCTCAGTTAGGTTCACTTTATTTCTCCTTCT
>JACQEL010000536.1 GCA_016200595.1 Deltaproteobacteria bacterium | reverse complement strand
AAAGGGGATATCTCGTTCTTTGCGTTGGCCTCGCTGGAGGTCGCGTGCAGGATACGTAGAGGCGTCCGACCGAACGCCGCTACGGCGACAATTATGCTGAAGAACTTCGTGGTTCCCAGGTCAGTAGGGGTTCGCTCTGCAGTCAAGGAATGGGCAGACTATATTGATTACTGGGCAGTGGACTGGAATTTTCGGCATGACGTGTTCGTGCCAGGGTGGATCACCTACCGCTCACGCAAGGACCGTTCCCTTGCTCTGACTTCTACGCCGCATATTTATGGGAAGCCGGGCGGTTATAGAGTGCTGATTAAGGTCATAGATGTCTTCGGTAACGAAACATCACGTGAGGTTGATATCGAAGTGTGAGAGAAGGTTCCCTCTCCTCTCGTGGGAGAGGGTCAGGGTGAGGGGGCCGTCAGCAGAGCCGTGGTCTGGAGAGATCCTCACTTCGCGTTATGAAAAATCACCCCTAGCGTGTAGCGCGACCCTGACGTGAGTCGGCTCACCCCATGCCGCATCTGTACACGGTGATAGCCCCGTGCGCCAGCCGCCGGACGGTAGCGGGTGGTGAAGATGATAATCTCCCCTTGCTCCGGGGTGATCGCTTCGCCACGGGACTGGGCGCGTGGTCGCTGCTCAACCAGGAGGAACTCACCGCCGGTATAATCATGATCGGGTTGGCTCAGAAAGCACGCGAGCTGCAAGGGGAACGCCACCTCACCATAGAGGTCCTGATGCAAGCAGTTGTAACCTTCTGCCTCGTAGTACAAGAGTAAAGGCGTTGGCTTCGTCTGCCCATGTGTGCGGCAGTAAGCCAGAAACTAAGGCAGGTCGGCCGGGAAGCACTCAGGTAAGCGCAGCGCTTTCATCCAGCGGTTAGCGACAGCCGCGAGGGGTGGGTAAGCGTGAGTGCGTAAAGCTTGCACGAGAGGCGGCAGCGGATCGGCAAAGTATTTATATTCGCCGACGCCAAAGCGGTGCCGTGCCATGTCGATACGGCTGCGAAACTGAGCCTCGTCTGCATACAGGCGAATAAGTTCAGCACATTCGTTCGGGGTTAGCACAGGGGGAGTTTTAGCGTAGCCGCGCTCCCAAAGTGACTGCTCAATTATGGACCAGTCAAGGTGTACAAGTCGTTCTTTGATGGTCACGGTATCGTACATTACTGCAGAACCCTACCGCGAAAGGGAGTTCCTGACAACTTGTAGCTCGTGCAAAGCGCTCATCTTTGTCCTTGTAAAGCTTTGACGCTTCGTGTCGAATTTCATATTAAAGCTTGGGAAGGGCTTTGATCATGAAAAATGAGAGCGGAACGGTCCAAAAAGATTCGCACTATACTGGCCATAGGCGCCGGCTACGCGAGCGTTTCGAGAAGAGCGGCCTGGAGGGATTTGCCGACTACGAGGTCGTCGAACTACTGCTCACGCTTGCCATCCCGCGCAGCGATGTCAAACAACCGGCCAAAGACCTCATCGCTCGCTTCGGCAGCTTGCGCGGCATCCTCGACGCGCCACTGAGCGAACTGCGTGCCATGCGCGGGCTTGGTGAGGTTGCGCCGATTGCCTTGCGCATCATCCGGGCAGCAGCTGACCTCTACTTACAGCAGCGGGCGGAGCAGGGAGAAGCCTTTGCCGATCCTGAAGCGTTATACCGGTTCTGGCGTAGTAAGATTGGCGCGCTACGGCATGAAGTCTTCCAGGTCGCGTACCTCGATTCTGCCTACGCTCTCCTGCGGAACGGAATCGAGACCCTCGAAGAAGGCACCATTGACCGCGCTGCCGTCTACCCCCGTCGCGTTATGGAAGCTGCCCTGCGACACGGTGCAGCTGCACTAGTCTTTGCTCACAACCATCCAAATGGTAACGTCCAACCTTCGGAGCAAGATAAGACGCTGACACGGGCCCTCGTCCTAGCCGCGACGGCACTGCAGATCAAGGTCCTCGACCATGTTATCGTTTCGGTCGAAAATGTGTTCAGTTTCCGCAAGGAGGGGTTGCTATGACGATCGCGCCTGCTCTCCTGCGCGAGTACCCGGCGATGAACGATGCGCAACGAATGGTCGTTGCGCATGGCGACGGACCGCTGCTGGTGATCGCCGGTCCCGGTTCAGGCAAGACCTTTAGCCTCGTCTTGCGGGCGATCAATCTCTTGCTGCTCGGCAAGGCTACGCCGCACGAGCTGGTGATCTGCACCTTCACCGAAAAAGCTGCCTTAGAGCTGCGTGACCGAATCGCGGCCGCAGCGCGGAAGGTTGACTACAATGGAGATCTCTCCGAACTGCGAGTCGGTACTATTCATGGACTCTGTAACAGATTACTCAGCGAGCACCGGCACCACACACCCCTGGGCAACAACTACGAGACTCTCTACGAGTTGACCCAACTTCTGTTTATCTTTGAACACTTCAACGAAATCATCGGCCCTGAGACGAATGGTCAATACCTGGGAAGGTGGGGCTCGCGATGGACCGCCATCGAGGGGGCTCGCGCGTACTTTGACAAGATCACTGAGGAATTAGTTGATGCCGAGCAACTCCAGCAGAATAGGGACCCCGCTCTGCAGCAGATTGGCAAAGCGTATCTTGCCTACCGGCAAGCCCTGTTCACTAATAACCGCCTCGATTTCGCCCACCTACAAAAGCTCTTGCACGACCTGCTATTGGACGCCGAGGTAGGCCCGGCGATCTCACGCAGGGTAAAGTACGTACTCGTCGATGAGTACCAGGACACCAACTTCATTCAGGAGCAGATTCTACTCAAGCTCTCCGTCACGACCGGTAACCTGTGCGTCGTCGGAGATGAAGACCAGAGTCTCTACCGCTTTCGTGGTGCGACGGTGCGGAACATTCTGGAGTTTCCCGCCCGTTTCGCCGACTGTATGGTGGTCAAGCTCACGACCAACTACCGCTCCCATAACCGCATCGTGGAGGCGTACGACCGCTGGATGGCGTCGGCAAACTGGTCGAATCCTCATGGCCTGCCGTTCCGCTACGATAAGACCATCCAGCCTGACCTTGACATCGAGCACCCCAACTACCCGGCTATCTTTTCCATTTGGGGGAACAACGAGCGGGACGAAGCGGGGCGGTTTGCTGAACTCGTGAACTTCCTGAAGGAGAGTAAGGTGATCCAGGACTACAGCCAGGTCGCTTTGCTGTTGCACAGCGTGCGCTCTGAACACAGCGGACCATACCTGGCTGCGCTGGAAGCGAAAGGTATTCGAGTCTTCTGTCCGCGTGCCCGTGCCTACTTCGACAACGACGAAGTGCGCTTGATGGTTGGCTGCCTGGCGGTGATCTTCGGCTACTACGGCGAAGGGCGCGGCGCGATCAACGGTCCGGCGCTGCAGAATCTCGCTCGTTATGTTGACGGCTGCATCGTCGAACTTGGCCGCAGCTACGGGACCCCGCATCCGCTCGCCAGTGTACTCCAGGACTTTGTCGCGGGCATTGCGAACCTAAAAAAGGATGAGTCGCTCGACTTACGCCCGGCCGACTACTTCTATCGCCTCCTAGCTTGTGAGCCGTTTGTTAGCTTCGTCAAGAACGAGAACCGGGCGCGCAACCTAGCGATTCTCTCACAGCTCATAAATACCTTTCAGAATTACTATCATTACAACATCGTCACCTTCGGTAACCGCGAGCGCCTGCGCTTCCACCTCTTCAACAGCTTCCTGCGGCTGCTGCACGAAGGTGGGATCAATGAGTACGAAGACCCGGAACAGCCCTTCCCTAAGGGATACGTGCAAGTCATGACGATCCACCAGTCAAAGGGCTTGGAATTCCCGGTGGTCGTCGTCGGATCACTGGATAAACAACTTTCGACAAACAAGGGCATCGACCGTGACCTGCAGCCCTACTATCAGCGCCCACCCTTTGAGCCGGAGAACCGTATCACGCTGTTCGACCGCATGCGGCTTCACTATGTCGCCTTTTCGCGGGCAGAGAAGATCCTCGTGCTGACCAGCGATGAGCAGCCCAAGGACCACTTTGCTCCCATCTGGCAAGGGCTGCCACAATGGCCTTACGTCCGCAAAGAACTGCTCGCTGCCCAGCGCTTCCAGCCCAAGGATCGCATGCCGGTCAAGCGCGCCTTCAGCTTCACCGGCGACCTCAAAGTCTATGAAACCTGCCCGCGCCAGTACCAGTTCTTTCGTGAGTACGACTTTACGCCCTCGCGTTCGGCCACGATCTTCTTTGGTCTGCTCGTGCACCAGACTATCGAGGAGATTCACCGTATCGTTTTGGACGGCAAACTTGCCACGCTGAATGAGGTCCGCATCCGCACCCTGTTCGAGCGGACCTTCTCGTTCCTCACGCTCGCTGACGTCCGGCCAATTGGCCATACCGCTAAGGAGTCAGCCTTTCAGCAGGTGATGAACTACTTCCGTCAGAACCAGGACGACATGCGCCGGGTGATCGAGACCGAGGTAGATGTGTCTGTCGAAAAGGACGACTACATCCTCACTGGCAAGATCGACCTGTTGATGGGCGGTGATGGTAAGCTGGAGCTTCTGGACTTTAAGACCGCAGAGCGGCCGGTCAACTCTCCGCAACTCCTCGCGGCATACGAACGCCAGTTGTGTACCTACGCCCACATCTTGGAGCAACGCTACGGCAAGCGGCCGGACCGACTGCTCCTTTACTGGACTGCCGAGCCGCGCAAGACGGATGCGCTGATGGAGTTTCCCTACCGGCCAGAGCTGGTGGACGAAGCAGGCTACTTTCGAGAGGGGACTATCAAGCTGAGGGAGGGAGATCTGTGAAAACGAACAGGTCGCGATTTCCTAGACACTGTCTCGGAAATTCCTTTTGTCCTGGTTACACTATGTTCGCTTGGTCGCGGTAGGAGAAGAAGCCATGAAGAAAGCGCTCTGCGATCTTCAACTTGCTGAATCGCTTCATCAGGCGCTACAAGCGGCGCGGCAGCGGATTACAGCGGAGTTGGCTACGGATCGGATCGTGCTCTTTGGCTCCGTAGTGAGAGGGCAAGCGGATGAGGAGTCAGATGTAGATCTTCTTATTGTCCTTCAAGACTCGCCAACCCATCAGATGCGTAATCGCATCACGAGGATGATCTTAGATATCAATCTTGAGTACGATACGAACCTGAGTGAACTAATCATTGATCGACAGACCTGGGATCATGGTCTTCCCTCCGTGCTACCAATTCATGAGGTGATCGAAGAAGAAGGAATTCAGCTATGAGCGAGGGGAGTACGAAAGTAGAAGCTATTCGTTTCTGGTGGGACAAGGCTCTCGAAAGCTTGCAAGCTGCCCGTCGCGAACTAGCTGCAGACGCCTATTCCTTTGCTATTAACCGAGCTTACTATGCCTTGTTCTACGCAGTCAGCGCCTTGCTGCTGGAAGAGGGACGTCGATTCAGCAAACACAGTGGCGTCCGAGCGGCGTTCAACAGAGACATCATTAAACCTGGACGGTTGAGCCAGGAGCACGGTGATCTGTATAACCAGCTTTTCCGCGATCGGCAGGAGGGTGATTACATCGCATTCACCAAGTTCGATGCCCCATATGTGCAAGAGAAAATCACTGCCTGTGAAAATTTTCTCGCTGATCTGCGGCCACTGTTGAAGTCTTTGCCGCCGAAGGTAGAAGGGGAATAGCACAATGGTCAAGATTGACATTACCAAGACCGACCTGGTTTGGCCGGGGAAGTACAACAGGTGTGAGAAAATAGAAGGACGACGGGAACCGTGAAGCAGAGCGATCTTGACATCCTGCTGCGTGAAGGTGAGGGCACCATGCTGGAGTTCAAGGAAAACCTCTCCGCGTCGTTCGCGCGAGAACTGGTGGCAATGGCCAACACCATCGGCGGCAAGATTCTGCTCGGCGTGCGTGACGACGGCATGGTTGTCAGCATCACGGACAGCAACAGCCTGCGCGCCCGCATCCAGGACATTGCCCGCAACTGCGACCCGCCGGTGAAGGTGCTCGTCGAGTCCGTGGCAAACATGCTCGTGGTTCACGTGCGCGAAAGCGACGCCAAGCCGGTGCAGTGCAGCGAAGGCTTCTTCTGGCGGCAGGGCGCGGTGACCCAGAAGCTCAGCCGTGACGAGATCCGCGACTTCTTCCGCACCGAAAGCGCGATCCGCTTTGACCTCTCGCCCTGTCCGCGCTTTCGCTACCCGCAGGACTTCGACCGCGAGAAGTTCAACGCCTGGATCAAACTCTCCGGCATCACCGGGCGGCCGCGCACCGAGGACGTACTGGTGAACATTGAGGCGGCGGAGCGCGCTGGCGGCAAGCTTCTGTTTCGTAATGCCGGCGTACTCTTCTTCGCGAAGAACGTCCGCCACTTCTTCCCGCAAGCCTACATCACCTGCTTGCTCGGCAAGGGAACGGATAAAGTGCACATCCTCGACCGTAAAGACTTCGACGGCGGGACCGTCGCCGACATCGAGGATGCCCTGCGCTTCATCGAGCGCAACACCCGAACTGCGTATCGCATCGAGCGTTTGAAGCGTGAAAACATCCCGGAGTACCCCATGAAGGCTCTGCGCGAGGCGATCACGAACGCCGTAATGCACCGCGACTGGTTCATAGAGGGCGCCAACGTCTTCGTCGAGATCTACACCGACCGCATCGAGGTGGTCAGCCCCGGCGGTCTACCCAAAGGCATGACGCTCGCCGACCTCGGTCGCAAGAGTGTGCGGCGTAACGCGCTCATCGCCGATCTGCTCCACCGCATCGATTTCATCGAGAAAGCCGGCACCGGCATCCGGCGAATTCGGGACGACGTGCGCGCCCAAGGGTGTCCCGATCCCGAGTTTGAGAATAACGGTTTCTTTACAGCCATCTTCCGGCCGAATCCGGGAGTTCGGGCAAGGGTCGAAACCCGAGTCGGATCCCAGTCAGGGGCCCAGTCAGGGGCCCAGTCAGTTCAAGCGTTGATGGCGCTGTTCAATGGCGACAAGTCTGCGTGGGAGGTCGCCGAAGCGATCGGCTTGCGTTCCAAGACCGGAGCGTTGAAGCGTACCCTCAATGAACTCCTCTCGGGCGGGCTCATCGAATACACGCTTCCCGAAAAACCCAGCAGCCGGTTGCAGCGCTACCGGCTGACACGGGCGGGACTCGAATACCTGAAGAAGATCGAAGAGACGAAGTAGATGGCGAAGATCGAGATCACTAAAACCGAACTGGTGTACCCATGAAGAGCCTTCAAGATCTTCACCTATTGTTAGCGGGGAACCAGTTCTCGTTCTCTATATCGGTGCGCAGAGGTCAGCAATCCGGTCAACTACTCTTTGTACCCGCACGGAATAATCAGAAACGCGCCGGTAGGTGAGGCCGACAGAGCCGCCGTGCGCAATTGTGTTGCGAAGATTAACAATACTATCCACCGCATCCTTAAGCTCATCGACGAGGAAAGACTCAAGTGTCTGCCGCCAGTCCGGATCGAAACTGCCCAGAAGATTCTGCAGCCTCTCGGTGTTGGCGTTCGTAAAGCGCCGTGTCCTCAGCTCCACAAACCGCTGAAGCGAAGAACCGCCGGACCGCCGAGCATGTTCTAATACAAGCTCTGCCACGGCCCTTTCGAGATACCCGGACACTAACACACAAAGGTATCTCGCAAAATCTGACTGAAGCTCCAAGTCAGAACCTACGCGAGCAACCCGTTCAAACGTAGCGTCCAGACGCTGCTTCAGCCGTGTTACTTCCGCGCGACCGGTCATGGGATTTGAGAGAACGCTTGTTCCGCCAAGGCGATCCGCATCCTTACATTCGCTTCTTGTGATGTACCGGTCTCTACCGCCGCCATGTAATTAGCATTTTGCATTAGTTCGTCGAAGTGACGCTTGAGCATGTGCTTGTCGTATATGTCTCCTTTATCAAGCAGCCGTTTCGCTATCCCTGCCATGAGAGAATCGACGACAGCTGCGTTGACGGCACGCTTAGGCCGGAAGGCTTTGCCACCAATCCCTTCTAGAATAGTCTGCGTCGTCCTATTGAAGATCTCGCGCAGTTCTTTCTCTGGTTGTTTTTGCAAGTTCCGGTTTGTGGCCATGTACCGATTAAGGAAATCCTTCATCGGGCTACGATAGTGTGGAGCAGAGTAAAGAAAGGCAAAAAATCGCAGGATCATCTCCAGGTCTTTTAGACGCCTTGACTTTTTTCCATACAGCTTGCGCCATGCGGCAGCGTCATTGAAGTCTTGCAAGACGCGGACAAACTCACCGTGGTACAAAGCGACTCGGATCTCTTGCGGCTGGAGGTTTACTCCCCCAGTGTTCAGACGCTCGAAGATGACATAGATGCTACTTTGGTCTTCAGTAGGCTCATCTTGGCGCACGACAGTCGCATGAAGAATGCTGTCATCAAGCCTTCGGCGATCCTCAGTATCTAGATCCTTATACCGCTTGCCGACAAATCGCTCTTGAACGTTTGAAAGGCGGTATTCTTGGCCATTTATTACCCCTTGGTAATAAGCCTGTAAGGTATAAAGCCTTTGATGGCCATCAAGGACTAGTAAAACACTAGACGGCTCCTTAACGAGAAAAATGCCTGGTACTGGCAGGCCCAATAACAGCGACTCAATGAAGCGATCCGCCTTGGATCGCGGCCAGACATATTGCCGTTGAAACCCTACGACCTCGGTTTTTTCAGGTGCCTCCCAGCTAAAGGTTGGCACGAGAATATCTTTGGCCTCGATACGCTTTACCAGCGAATCGACTGGATAGTCGGCCCCGTAGGAGGTAATGGAGTAGGTGTAAGGAATGATTTCGGCTGCCTCGTCGAGATCGTCCACAGGCTCCTCGTCCTTCGGCGGTCCACTTTCTGCCTGTTCTTTTAGTTCGTTTTCCTCATAAGTTGCCATTTGTGTCTTTCCTATCCTCTGGGGGCGCTTGAGGTAACTTGCTTACTGAATTCTAGCGCAAGAATCCGGCGGCGCTACTCCTGGAGTTGGCTTTTTCCGGCTTGGTTGAATACAACTAGCAGTCCGCTAACTCCGACTGACGATGAAGGAAACTTCATCATTAAGAAATCGCTGCTCTTCTGGCGAGAGCAAGTCTTCTAGCTGATTTAACCGCTCGCACACAGCGTCCCAGTAAGAGAACCGCTCGTCCGAACTAGCCCGGATCTCCACATCGATTACTATTCCGGTGCGCTCGTCATATTCATGAGACCAGGCGGGACGCACATCAACGCGAAGAAGAACGAGTCCGCGAGCTTGAGCCTCCTCTTTTGCGAGGGAACAGACCTCGTACACGATCCTTTCGTGATCACGAAAGCGCCGCGCGGCTTCAGGATCAATGGTTTCGGTCATATGCCCTCCGTGCATGTCGGGACAATGACAGACTACTGCGAAAAGGGAAGTCTTGACAACAAACAACGAAAGCGAAAAGGAAGAACACACGCAGCAAAGGGGTAAAAGGAAAAGATGCCCAAGATCGACATCACCAAAACCGAGCTGGTCTGGCCGGGGAAGTACAACGATGACGGCACGCGTAAGGAAGTGCCGCGCGTCAGCCTGCCCTTCCAGGTGATCGAGACCATTAACGAAAGCCGGGCGACGCGGGAAGCCAACAAACTACCCCTTCAACCCTCGCTGTTCGACATCTACGAAGGCAAAGAAGGCGACACCTTCGAGGAAGGCTGGCAGAACAAGCTGATCTGGGGCGACAACCTGTTGGTGATGGGCTCACTGTTAGAGAAGTTCGCGGGGAAGATCGACCTGATCTACATCGATCCGCCGTTTGCCACCGGAGCGGATTTCTCATTCAGCGCACCGATCGGAGATGGTGAACTAGAAGTGACCAAGGAGCAATCGATCATCGAGGAGAAGGCATATCGAGATACGTGGGGAGGAGGACTTTCCTCGTACATGTCGATGCTATCTCAAAGGTTGACGTTATTGAGAGAGCTGTTGAGCGACAAGGGGAGCATTTATGTTCATCTTGGGTGGGACATCAGCAATTACGTGGTTGGGCTGATGAACGAAATTTTCGGGGAAGACTGCCTACAAAATATCGTCGTCTACAATTACGGCAAGTTTCGGCACTCGAAAGACCGCTGGAAGCGAGACTTCGATCTAATTCTTTTCTACTCGAAGAATCCCACTGCATGGACGTTCAACCACGATGAGGTTCTCGATGAGTATCAGGAAAAGACAGAGATCCGATTCGACAAAGTGGATGAAGAAGGAAAACGCTACAAGATCCTCAAAGGCCGACGGGTCTACTATCAGGGAGGAGTGACTCCTTCAAGTGTCTGGCGACTTTCGAACTTACAAATCAATGCAGTTGAGTACCTGGGCTATCCCACGCAAAAGACCGAAGAGGTCCTAACGAAGGTCATCAAAGCTTCATCCAATCCTGGCGACCTGGTAGCCGACTTCTTCTGCGGCTCTGGCACCACCCTCGCTGTCGCTGAGAAACTAGATCGCCGTTGGATCGGCTGCGACCTTGGCCGCTTCGCCATCCACACCGCCCGCAAGCGCTTGCTCGAAGTCGAGAACTGCAAACCCTTTGAGATCCTCAACCTCGGCAAGTACGAACGCCGCTACTGGCAGGTAGCAACGTTCGGTGAAGACCTGGATGATGATGGCCAGATTGCACTGTCCGAATACCTCGCCTTCATCCTCAAGCTCTACGGCGCTCAACCTGTCTCGGGTCTCGCACACCTGCACGGCAAAAAGGGCAAGGCGATAGTCCACATTGGCGCGGTGGACGCGCCGGTAACCATCGACGAGATCAACCTCGCTATCGACGAAGGCGCCAAACTCAAACAATCCGATCTGCACATGCTCGGCTGGGAATGGGAGATGGGCCTCTACGACTTGATGGTCGCCGAGGCAAAAAAGAAAGGCGTGAAGCTGCTCCTGCTGCAGATCCCACGCGAAGTGATGGAGCAGCAAGCGGTCGATAAAGGTGACATCCAGTTCTTCGAGCTGGCCTATCTGGAGGTAGAGATCAAGACACCAAAGAAATTGGCCGCCACAGTCACGCTCAAGGACTTTGTCATCCCCAATACCGAACTGATTCCTGACGAGGTGCGGTCGAAAGTCAAGAAGTGGTCCGACTACATCGACTACTGGGCGGTAGACTGGGACTTTCAGAACGACACGTTCATGCAGGGCTGGGTCACCTACCGTACGCGCAAGGATCGTACATTAGCGCTCACCTCTGACCCGCATCTCTACGAGAAGCCGGGCAAGTATCGGGTGTTGATCAAAGTGGTGGATATTTTTGGTAATGATACCTCGCAGGCGTTTGAGGTGCAGGTGAGGTGATGTTGGTGCTTTTCATACAGGCGAGCGAGTATACTGCCGTTCATCCTTCGACTTCGCTCACGCTACGCTCAGGACGAACGGATTAAGAAGCACAGGTCAAGAAAAACTGTTCGTGCTGAGCCCTGTCGAAGCGCGTACAACCGTCAAGCCTCTTTTTCTCCCTCGCCCGCAAAGGGGGAGAGGGTCGGGGTGAGGGCCAGACGG
>JACQEL010000535.1 GCA_016200595.1 Deltaproteobacteria bacterium | reverse complement strand
GCTTCCCTCCACGGAGAAGGATGGGGCCCGGTGGCCCCACCGGTCTTCAAAACCGAGTTGCGCGGCGTAACGCTGCGCGGATGGTTCGACTCCATCCCTTCTCCGCCATACCCTTGTTGCTTCTCTGCCGTACGCCCCCTCACCCTATCCCCTTCGACTTCGCTCAGGGCAGGCCTCTCCCGCAAGGGGAGAGGGAACCCACAGCTGAACGCGCAGAGAATTTGTCGAGAACTGGATAATTCGGACTTACGACAGCTTGGGGACTAGTTCCTCAGCGGCAAAAATACCACGCAAATCCAAGAGAAATGCCCCATCACGTATGCGTCCCAAAATGGGCGGGTCAGATGTGCGAAAGCGCGCGGCGATTTTTTCCGCCGATAACCGCGGATGACGAACCATAAGCGCCCGGCTGGGAAGCTCTTCTTCGGGCAAGGCCCCACTGCCAATCTGCGCGCCAACGTTTTCGACAGTGATCACAAACTCGTGGCCGAGACATGCTTGGAGGAGAGGCAACGCCTGGGTGGCAATCGTATCCATTTCTCCTGGCGACCGGGTGAGCCAACGTAAAGTAGGTAACTCTGCAGCCAGATCAGGAGACTGACGATACAGCCGTAGCGTGGCGCTTAAGGCGGCGAGCGTCAGCTTGTCTGGCCGCAACGCGCGCTTGAGCGGATTTTTCTTAATGCGATTGATATACTCAGCCCGACCGACAATCACGCCAGCCTGTGGACCACCAAGCAGCTTGTCTCCACTAAAAGTGACAACATCCGCTCCCGCAGCGATACGCTCAGCGACGACCGGTTCCCTGGGAAGACCATACTGGGTGAGATCGATCAGTGCGCCAGCGCCTAAGTCCTCCATTACCGGTACCTGCTGCGCACGTCCAAGCTCAACGAGTTCTTCTAGAGCCGTAGCACTGGTAAAACCAATGATCCGGTAATTACTCGGATGGACTTTGAGCAAAACCCCGGTCTGGGTCGTGATAGCCTCGGCATAGTCCTGCAGGCGCGTGCGGTTGGTCGTCCCAACTTCGCGGAGCAGGACGCCGCTCTTGCGCATGACATCGGGAATGCGAAACGACCCGCCGATCTCGACCAACTCTCCACGTGACACAATCCCTTCTTTGCCCTCGGCCAGCGTATTCAACGCCAGCAGCACGGCAGCAGCATTATTATTGACGACCGTTGCCGCCTCGGCGCCAGTCAGCGACAGGAGATCAGCCTCGATTATTTCATCGCGGTCCCCCCGACCACCTTCGCTCAGGTCATACTCCAGCGCCACTGGGACGGTAGCCACGCGCACAACTTCAGCAACCGCCGCCTGCGCCAACAATGCTCTCCCGAGGTTGGTATGCAGTATCGTACCCGTCGCGTTCACCACCGAACGCAGGGGAGAACGATCCTCACGCACGAGGGTTGCTTGCACCCGGCGAACGATCTCAGCCTCAGTAAGAACCTCCGTAAGCGCCCCAGCCAAGATCTCCTGACGAATAGAGGCCAGCACTACGCGGACACTATCCGCTACATAAGAGCGGCGGTAACGGCCCAGGAGAGACTCCAGAACCGGACAGGCCAGCAGTTTCTCGACCGCAGGCAGAGCACGGAGCAGCGCCTTTGCGTCATTTTCGGCGGTCTTCATCGCGCAGTCACCTTGGCACACGGAGTTCCCCCTTGCAACCGCTAGGGGCGGACTGTAGCCTGAAATAATCTCGGGAGGAACATATGCCAACTCCAGAAGCCCACTATCGTACCATCATCGGCCAGCAGGAAGAGCGGATCTTGCCGTTCTTGCGTACGTTTGAGGCGTTGCAGGAACAGATGCATCTGGCCAAACTCAAAGAACATAAACAGGCTCTCTTCGACAAGGTGGGAGATTTATTCCCACCGCTCAATACGGAGTTGGAGGGACTTACGCCTCCACCCGCGCTAGCAGATTTTCATCAACAGTGGCGTGAAGCCGTGGCGCAGCTTGAAGATGCGTACACCTCATTCCTCTCCGCTTCTGAGTTCAACCCTCTGGTTGCCTATTTTCAGAGCCGTCGCGCTTTCACCCTGGGCAAATTCGCCCTGTATAGTCTGCGCGCGCAGTTGCCGACACTGCAACCCTATTGGGTGTTGCCCGAAGTCCTCCCTCACTTAACCGACCTGGAAACACCCGTGGCTGGTGTAGAAACCGGGACCGGAGTAATGCACCGACCTGCTACCGATAACCACGGTGAGTATTCTCTCTATGTTCCGGAAAATTACGATCCCCAGAAACGCTGGCCACTGATCATTACCCTGCATGGCGGCCACGGTCGCGGCGACGATTATTTGTTAACGTGGCTGCGGCCTGCCAAGAGTAAAGGATATGTCGTCCTCTCGCCTAAGTCGCTCGACCGCACCTGGGCAATCCATCAACCTGGCATCGATATCCGCTCGATCCTGTCGATCGTAGAAGAGTTGCTCGATGAATACGCGATCGACACTGGGCGCCTCTTCGCCACCGGTTTGTCGGATGGAGGCACTTTTAGTTATGCAATCGGACTCAGTTGCCCTAAACTCTTTGCCGGGATTGCACCCATTGCCGGCGTGCTCGGCCCCTGGGCCGTGCCAGAGGAGAGCAAAAAGCTGCCCATGTTTATCGTGCACGGCGCTAAAGACTTCATCTTCCCGGTCGACATGGCGCGCGCGGCTTACACCCTCTTCAGTGAAAATGGCTTCGAGAACGTGACCTACAAAGAGTTGCCCGAGTGGGGACATGCATACACTTACTCGATCAACGAAACACTCGTGCTACCCTGGTTTGAGAGCCTGCCCTCGCGAGCCCTCGCTTAAGGGAAGCAGGCAGACACGCGCGGCTATGGAACGACTAGAGCGGTTTTTATTTGGGTGTACTCAGGACTGGGCGAGGGTGCCACTGGCGGCTGGTCCGCCAGTGCTGGTAGCGGGGCACGGGCAGCAAGCTGCCCGTGGCACCTCAGACCAAAACAGAGGTCAACGCAATTGCAAACCGCTCTAGGGGTAGTGATCCTCGCGGCTGGCTTGGGCAAGCGCATGCGCTCGTCCCAGGCCAAAGTGCTCCATCGTGTCGCCGGCAAGCCCTTGCTTTCGCGCGTGCTCCATGCCACACAACGGTTACACCCAGACCGGCTTGTCGCCGTGATCGGCTATCAGGCGGCAGAGGTGCAGCGGGTATGCGGAGGAGCAGGCATC
>JACQEL010000550.1 GCA_016200595.1 Deltaproteobacteria bacterium | reverse complement strand
GCGACATCGCAACGAAACCACAGAAGGACAATCGGTAGAAGTCTCGATCCAGGAAGCGCTCATCGCTACGACGCTCTACGATTTCGTGGCCTTCTCTTATGCTGGATTCGTACGCAAACGGTCGGGCCGTCAATTCCATCTCGGGTACCCGAATTTAGTCACCCTCCCCTGCGCGGATGGCTACGTTGGCATTCATGCCGGCCTCCCACAACATATTCACACACTCCTCGAACTCGCCGAGCGACCTGACTTGGCGGCTAAACCATACTTTAACTCCGTGACCGGGCTTGCCGTGCATGCCAAGGAACTGCACGACGGGTTGAGCCCCTGGCTGCAGAAGCATGGCAAATGGGAGATCTATCATGCGGCCCAGAAACGAGGGATTCCCGTCTCTCCGATTCCTTCGCCAAAAGAAGTTGTGGAATGGCCGCACCTCAAGGAGCGACAAGCGTTTGTGGAACTCGACCATCCAGAAGGCGGAACTGTGAAGATTCCCGGTCCGCCGTTCCGCGAGAATGGTAAACCCCTTTGGCCGCTACGACGAGCACCACTGTTGGGAGAGCACACCGAAGCAATTCTGTGCGACAGGCTAGGATATGCCAAAACGGAGGTGCGGCAGATGCGGGAGGTAGGCGTTATCTAAATACGTAAAACGTAACGAGTAAAACGTAATGGGGAATCCAACAACCTCTTTCTTACGTTTTACGTTTTACGTTCTGATAGCTGACTGCTGATAGCTGATAGCTGACTGCTGATAGCTGATTGCTGATAGCTCAAAAAGGAGCAGAATCATGAGCAAACCCTTACGAGTTGTTGATCTGACCAACGGTTGGGCTGGCCCCCTCGGGACCTGTTTGCTGGCCGACTTTGGCGCGGAAGTCATCAAAGTGGAATCTCCTTCTCACATGGACTGGTGGCGCGGAGCAGGACTGCAGGGAACGACCGATGGGTCGAAGCCCTATGAACAGTCTCCGACTTTTAACACGGTCAATCGCAACAAATACGGCATCGCCTTGGAACTGACCCATCCGCGCGGGCGCGCGCTGTTCAAAGAGTTGATTCGCGTCAGCGATGTGCTCGTCGCGAATTATCCCTTGCGCAGCCTGCGGAAGCTGGGAATCGATTATCAGGCGCTCTCTGCCGTAAATCCGCAACTGGTCATGGTCACCCTTCCTGCCTTTGGCAGCACCGGACCGGACAGCGAATACGTTGGCTTCGGCTGCACGACCGAGGCGATGGCTGGCATCACGGGTGTCAGCGGTTATGAAGACAATCAGCCACAGATGCTCAGCAATGCAATCGGTGACCCGGGCACTGCGCTGAACAACTGTTTTGCCGTCCTGGTCGGGTTGTTTGAGCAAGAAAGAAGAGGCCAGGGAGTTTCTATCGACCTCTCCCATGTGGAAGGGCTACTGCCGATGAACGCCGAGGCGCTGCTGGAGTACACGCTCAACGGTCGAGTGCAGGGGCAAAGAGGGAATCGACATCCCACTATGGCGCCACACGGTTCCTACCCTTGTGCAGGGGATGACGAGTGGGTAGTGATTACCAGCGCCTCTGATATACAGTGGGAACGGTTTTGCCAGGCACTGGGGAATCCGGCCTGGACGCGGGATAAGAGGTTTGCCACTGAAGCTGGCAGAAAGGCCGCCGAAGACGAACTCGATTCTCACATCTCCACCTGGACCAAAGAGCACGAACATCATGAAGTGATGGAGTTACTGCAAACTGCTGGTGTAGCAGCCGGCGCGGTGCTTTCAGGACCAGAAATCCTCAGCGACGCGCACTTAGCCGCCCGGGAGTTCTTGCTCGCGATCGACAAAGCCGAAGCTGGTATGCACCTCTATCCCGGGTTTGTTCCTCGCTTTGACCCTGACCCTTCCGCCGTGCGCTTGCCACCTCCGTGTTTCGGCGAGCACAATGCGTATGTCTTTGGCACCCTTTTGGGATTGCCTACTGCAGAGATCGAAGTGCTAGCAAAGGAGCGGATCATCAGCGCTGAGCCGATCTTTCCGGCGCTGTCACGCTAAGAGAGGAGAAAAAGGAGAGTTGGGAAGGTAAGAAGGAATCCTGAGCGATAGTGATATCTTCTGGTGACGAGAGCGTTTTTCCATTATTAGACAGTATGTCCCTTCTGTCTTTTCATTCTAAAACTTTATCTGTAGAAGGACAGAGGAAAGCCGCTAGGGGGTCCTGCGGCGCCCACCCGCTGCCCGGCCCAGCAAGCCGGGGACTCACTTTTTACTTGCTTTCGACTCCTCACGTGTAGTATAACTGGGAAAATTTTGTCCGCTGGAGGAGGAAGTATGGGAATTTCGCATCGTGTCTGGCTGTTGGCGCTGCTCGGGCTGAGCCTGCTACTGCTCGGGCCACCGCGTGCCCGGGCAGGGGTAGGGAAAGGGTCCTGTGTGACTGGGACTGATGTCTGTCTCAACAACACCGGGGATATTGACAGGCGATCGTGCAACGGAGATTTCGCCTGCGAGAGCAACAGCGGGACGATTCACAGCCGCTCCTGCACAGGGGACGAGGCCTGCCGGAACAACACCGGGAGCATTAACACCGAGTCCTGTGTGGGGGACGGCGCCTGCAATGACAACAGCGCGAAGCTTCGTGACCACTCCTGCACCGGGATGGACGCCTGCAACGGCAACGACGCCTTCATCGGCTCCCACGCCTGCGAAGGGGACGACGCCTGCAATGGCAACGGCGCCTCCGTCGGCTCCGACTCCTGCCACGGGGACG
>JACQEL010000549.1 GCA_016200595.1 Deltaproteobacteria bacterium | reverse complement strand
GTTTCGTCGCATGGGTGAAATGGCGATTGTGGAGCGCCTTGAATCATAGTAAGAGACGGTCCGTGCCGCAAAAACGTCATTCTCTCTCACTTCCCCAACTGCGTGGGCAGATCGACCGCCTCGATTCTCAGGTTCTGGCGCTGCTGAACCGCCGCGCGCGCCTGGTTATGCACGTCGGCCAGCTCAAGAACCAAGACCGGGCGAGCGTCTACGTTCCTAGCCGCGAGCGCCAAATTTTTGCGCGCTTGGAACAGTTGAACCAGGGGCCGCTGCCGCACGAAGCAGTGCGGGCGATCTATCGCGAGATCATCTCGGCCTCGCGCGCCCTCGAAGAACCGTTGCGTATTGCCTATTTCGGTCCGGAAGCCACCTACACCCACATGGCAGCGCACGAACAGTTCGGCTCACAGGCAGTGTTTGTCCCGCTGGCGACTGTCCCGCAGGTGTTTGCTGAAGTGGAACGCGGCCAAGCTCACTACGGCGTGGTGCCCGTGGAGAATTCCAGTGAGGGCTCGGTAGCCATCACGCTGGACATGTTTGTCAATTCTCACCTGCACATCATCGCCGAGGTGTCGCTGGAGATCCGCCACTGTCTCCTGAGTCGCGCGTCGCGCGTGGAACAGATTCGGCGCGTACTGGCTCATCCACAGGCTCTGGCCCAATGCCGGCGCTGGCTCACTACCCATCTGCCTGGCATCCCCGCTGAAGAGGCGAGCAGTAACTCACGCGCGGCCGAGTTGGCTGCCACCGATCTACAGGTAGCCGCGATTGCCAGCCGTTTGGCTGCCAAACACTATAAACTGAACGTCTTAGCAGCCAACATCCAGGATCAGGCTGCAAATTTTACGCGCTTTGCCGTGCTCGGTCGTGAACCCCACGCCAGCCAGCCGAGCGAACACGATAAGACCTCACTGTTAATCTCGGTACGCGATGAGGTGGGGGCGCTCTACCGCGCGCTCAAGCCTTTTGCCGATAACGCGATCAGTCTCCTGCGGATCGAGTCTCGGCCTCTGCAGGGCCGGCCCTGGGAATATTTATTTTTCATCGACGTGGAAGGCCACCTCAGCGCTGAACCCCTGACGCGGGCATTGCGGGAGATTGAGTCGCTCTGCCAGTTCGTGAGAGTCCTGGGGTCTTACGCAACCGCCAAGCATGGCACTCGGTGACTACTATGGATATCAGCAAACTCGTCCCCGAATGGATTCGTACCCTTACCCCTTATCAACCTGGGAAGCCGATCGAGGAGTTGGAGCGGGAGTACGGAGTGCATGACTCGATCAAGATCGCATCCAATGAAAATCCGCTGGGCCCTTCGCCCCGAGCGGTAGCGGCTATTACCGCAGCCCTCCCTGAGTTGCACCGCTACCCGGATGGGGATGCCTTTTACCTGAAGCGACGACTGGCGGAGAAACTTGGCATAGACCGCTCACGCCTGATTATTGGTAATGGCTCGAACGAGTTGATCGAAATGATCGTCCGCACTTTCTTACGGGTGGGCGAAGCCATCGTGGTGGGGGAACATGCCTTCGCCATCTACCATCTGGTCGCGCAGGCGGCCGGTGGGCGGACGATCACCGTGCCGCACAAAGGGTTCAAATTCGACTTGGCCGCGATGGCACGGGCGCTTACCCCAGATACGCGCCTCGTCTTTCTCGATAACCCCAACAATCCGACTGGCACGATCTATACACGGAGTGAATGGGAAGCCTTTCTGCGCAGCGTCCCGACTGACGTGGGTATCGTCGTTGATGATGCCTATCTGGAATTCGTCGAAGACCCGGAGTATCCGAATTCCCTCGCATACCATGATGGCAACCGTCTCCTGATTACCTTGCGGACGTTTTCGAAAATCTGCGGCCTAGCTGGAGTGCGCGTGGGCTACGGCGTTTCCGCGCCTGAAGTGATCGATGCGCTCAATCGCATTCGTCAGCCGTTCAACGTGAATTCCCTGGCGCAAGTTGCGGCCCTGGCGGCCCTGGATGACGCGGAACACATCCGCCGCACCCAAGACAATAACCGTCAGGGGTTGGCATATCTGCGCCGCGAGTTGGACCGGTTAGGACTGGAATACGCGCCCAGCTGGGCAAATTTTCTTCTGGTCAAAGTCGGCGTTGGCGCCTACCAACGGCTCCTGCCCGCAGGCGTGATCATCCGGCCGATGGAAGGCTACGGATTCCCGGGCTACGCTCGAGTCAGCGTCGGCACGCCGGCGGAGAATGAGCGCTGCATTGCCGCGCTGGAAAAGCTCTTAAAACAAAAAGCTGATAGCTGATAGCTGATAGCTCTTTATGTTATTCAACCGTCTCGTTATCGTTGGCGTGGGTCTGATTGGCGGCTCGCTCGGGCTCGCGGCCCGTGCGCGGGGATTGGTCGGTGAGGTTGTTGGTTTTGGCCGTACCGAGGCGAACCTGCGGGTTGCCCTGGAACGCGGCATCATTGATGCCTATACCTTTGATCCTGCCGAAGCAGCACGCGGGACCGACCTGCTCTTGCTTGCGGTCCCGGTTGAAGCCACCGGCCCGACGGCCGAGAAATTTCTGCCGTTTCTTCAGCCTGGCTGCGTCATCACTGATGCCGGCAGTACGAAAGAACAAGTTGTGAATATCATGGAACGGCTCCTGCCTCCGGCTTTGCCGTTCGTTGGGGCGCACCCTATTGCCGGGACCGAGCATGCTGGGGCAGCTGCGGCGTTCGCCACGCTTTTCGAGCAGCGACTGTGTGTGCTGACCCCGACCGCGCGCACTGAGGCCGCGGCTCTCGCGCGCGTGCGCGCATTGTGGGAAGGGGTGGGCATGCGCGTCGAGTTGATGGATGTGGCCACGCACGACCAAGTATTGGCCCGTGTCAGTCATCTGCCACACCTGATTGCTTTTTGCGTGATGAACGCGATAGCTGAAGCTCGCGTTGCCGATCTTGATCTCCTGGCCTACGCTGGGAGCGCTTTCGCTGACCTGACCCGGGTGGCGGCGAGTCCAGTGGAGATGTGGCGCGATATCTGTCTGTCGAACCGTGAAGCCTTACTGGCCGCTCTGCGTGAATTCGAGCACGCTCTCGCACAGCTCAAAGCGTGTGTAGCAAACGGAGATGGGGAGGCTCTAGCGGCAGCGATCGATCGGGCACGGGCGGAACGCCAGCGGCTCACCCGATTGCGAGAGCAGAAATGAGTGTGGAAGTCCCCGTCTTTCTCCCTCTCCCTTTGGGACAATGGCGTGAAGTTAAGGAGCGAACCCGTGCTTCGACTTCGCCGCTGCCGCGGCTACGCTCAGCACGAACGGCAAATGTTCTCCGGTTTTCCCCATCCCGTTCGCCCTGAGCGTAGCGCAGCGAAGTCGAAGGGCCGCGTCCTGCGAGAGAGCACGCTAACTTAATACCATTGCCCTTTGGGAGAGGGTTGGGGTGAGGGTTATTTCTCATACCCAGGCAGAGCCTGGGAACGAGGTCAGCAAAAGTGGAGTCTGAGCGTTAAATGCGTATGACCGATACCCTCGTCATCAGTCCAGCTTCCTCGGGCATACGCGGGGACATGACTCTTCCCGGAGACAAATCCATCAGTCATCGGGCAGTGATGTTTGCGGCCATCGCCCGCGGCGACAGTCATATTCACAACTTCTCTGGTGGTGGTGACAATCGCAGCACGATTCGCGCGTTCCAGACTCTGGGCGTAGAAATCACCCAGACTGGAACCGACGTATTAGTCAAAGGCCGCGGGTGGGAGGGATTACACGCTCCCGGCGAAACTATCGACTGTGGTAATTCTGGCACAACCATGCGGCTGTTGTCTGGTTTGCTCGCCGGTCGCCCGTTTGCTTCACGACTCGATGGCGATGCGTCTCTGCGCAGCCGACCGATGGGACGGGTCATGGCGCCGTTACGGGAAATGGGGGCGGATATTCTCAGCGAAGGAGGAGAGAACCGCGCCCCGTTGCGCATCAATGGCCAGAGTTTGCATGGGATTCTCTATCAGAGTCCAGTGGCCAGCGCTCAAGTGAAGTCAGCAATTCTGCTGGCCGGGCTGCAGGGGCGTGGGATCACCCGCGTGCAGGAACCAGTGCGCTCGCGTGATCATACCGAACGGATGTTGCCGGCGTTTGGTGGACGTCTCCAAGTCAGTGGCACCGAAGTCACGATTGCCGGTGGGCAAGAGTTACACGCCTGTGAGGTCGAAGTGCCAGGCGATCTCTCCTCGGCAGCGTTCTTCCTGGGCGCGGCTTTGATCGTGCCTGGCTCTGAGCTGTATGTGCGGGGGATTGGTTTGAACCCTACCCGCACCGGAGTACTCGAGGTCTTTCAGGCCATGGGCGCCTCAATCACGATTCTCCATCCGCGTGAGGTGTGCGGTGAGCCGGTTGGTGACCTCCTGGTGCGGTCCAGCATTCTGCGCGGAATCGAGATTGAGGGTGAACTGATCGTGCGGGCGATCGATGAGGTACCAATAATTGCGGTAGTGGCTGCGTTTGCACGTGGTACCACCGTCATTCGTGGGGCTCAAGAGTTACGGGTGAAAGAAAGTGATCGCCTCCATGCCCTGGCCACGACGTTGCTTGCCCTTGGTGCCCGAGTGAGCGAATTGCCTGACGGCTTGGTGATTGAAGGAGGGGGATTACAGGGCGGCCGAGTACAGAGCTTTGACGATCACCGCATTGCCATGGCGCTCAGCGTGGCAGGGCTAGCCGCAACCGATAAGATAGTGCTAGAAGGAATAGCGTGTGTTGATATCTCGTTTCCGGGCTTCTATGGCTTGGTGCGAGACCTCACGGGCACGACTCGTCCAGACCCATGAAACGAAGACTCATCATCGCCGTCGATGGTCCGGCTGGCGCAGGGAAAAGTTCGTCAAGCCGACTCTTAGCCGAGCGGCTTGGTTACCGCTACATCGATACCGGTGCCTTATATCGTGCAGTCGGACTGCTGGCCTGGGAACAAGGAGTCAGCCCTGAGGATGCACAGGGTTTGACGGCTCTCTGTCACAGCCTCGCGCTACGGTTCGTTACAGGGGCAGGAGGTTTACGTCTGCTGCTAGGTGAGCGTGACCTGACAACCGACATCCGCAG
>JACQEL010000548.1 GCA_016200595.1 Deltaproteobacteria bacterium | reverse complement strand
TTGGCAGAATCACCTTCTGCTGTTTTAACTACCTGCAGGGCCTGCAACAAAATCTCTGACGCCTTCTCCTTTTGGCCTGCTTCTGCGCACTTGCCGGCGAGATCGGCTAACACGCTGGCCTTGGAATCGGCCAGCGGCATTATCTCGATTGTCTGCAGAGCCTGGTCGTAGTAACCAGCTGCCGCATACGCGCGAGCAATCTCAGCCAATACGTTTGATTGGAAACCCGTAGGCTCCGTTCTTTGGACTATCTCACGGGCTTGGTCATAGTGACCAGCCTGTGCAGCCATGCCGGCGATTTCAACTAATACCTGTTCTTTAAGCTGGAAATCCAATCTTATGTTTTGGGCAGCTTCACGAGCTTGGGTATATTGACCAGCCTGTGCGTACTTGCGAGCGATTTCAGCCAACATCTTTTCTGGAAGAGAGTCACCTGCTGTGGCTACCTGAAAAGCCTGATCGTATTGCCCAGTTTGCATGTACCAGCCGGCGATCTCAGCAAGCATACCTGTTCGATTAAATCCTCTTGTGTTGGCCACTTGCTGTGCTTGATCGAAGTAGCCCACTTCCGCATATGTGCGAGCTATTGCCGTCAACATCTCGGTTCTGACAGCGGCATCTGTGTTTGTTGGGACCATCTGGAGCGCTTGGGATAGGATCTCTACCGCTTTCTCCCTATGGTCCTCTTTTGCATACCTGCCTGCTATCTCGACTAATTGCGAAACTAAGACGGAATTAGTCTTGATCCCCTGCGCTCCTTGCAGAGCGCGGGAGGCGATTTCTGCTGCCTTCTCCTTATGGCCTGCAGCCATACACTCGCCGGCTACCTCTATGATTGCAATGACCTTATGCGCGGCCTCCTGTATGGTGGTTTCGGCTAGCTCGACCGCTTGGTCGCATTGGCCCGCGGCCGCATATTTCCGCATCATTTCCCCAAATACCTGTGGAGCCACAGCAAAAGCAGCACCCTTGAGGGGAGCCAGGATCTCAAGCGCCTGAGCATAGAGGCCCGCCTCCACATAGGCGCTGGCGATCGCCTGCAGCGGATTCCCTACGGAGGGGACAGCGCCTGCAGTATCGACCACGGGCTGCGCCACCTGCCGGGCTTGGGCTAAGAGTGCTAGTGTCTGCTCCTGCTGGCCCAGGGCGGTATAGGCATTGGCCACAGCCGCTAACACCAGGACTCGCACAAAAACACTTTGGCTGGTGGCGGTCTGCAGGAGTTGGGACAAAAGCTCTGCGATTTGCTCTTTGTCACTGGCTGCCACAGCTTTCTTCGCCAACTCGGCCAATACGTTGGCCTGGATGTTGGGATAGGGGATGACACGGGCAACGTGTAAGGCGCGGTCGTAGTGCCCGGCGGCGATAGCCGTGCGTGCCAGGGCAGTGAACACCCCGGCTTTGTCAGGGCTGTCGTCGGCCAACTCCTCAGCCGCCTGCAGCGCTTGTTCATCGTGGCCCGCTTGCAGAGACGAGTAGGCGATGGCGGCCCACAGCTGGGCTCTGACGTACCCATCTTCGATGCTGTGGGCAATCTGCCTAGCCTGCTCCGATTGGCCTGCTTGCGCAGATTTGCGAGCCATCTCAGTCAACACCGCCGTACTATTTGTAAACGTTGTGACGATCTCAATGGCTTGTGAGAGCAGTTCCGCGGCTTTCTCCTTTTGTCCAGCACGGGCATAGCTATTGGCAATCTCTGCCAGCACGGGGGCTTTGACAGAGGCGTCGTCGAGGAGAGTTGCTGCCGCCAAGGCGGGCTCGTATTGGTCTGCGGCCGCACAGCGGTGGGCGATCTCAGCCAACAGCCACCCATCCGTTTTGGCCACTATCGGTAAGAGCTGCGCGCACTGCCCTGCCAGCACCGTCTGGGCCACGACTTTCTCTTCTGCGTCTTGTTGCTCAGAGGCATCTTGCTCGCTGAGTTGTTCACCAGTGTCCTCATCGACAGAGGTTTCGGTAAATGTGGGCATGGAGCCGGCAACGAGCAACGCACAGGCCAGAGGATTGGCCTCGGCGGCGGCTTTGCTCTGTGTCCAAGGCACAATCGTGCCTTGGAGTTCCGCGAGGGTGTAGGGACCCAGCTTCGCCTCCCCCTGGGTAAGCTTGTTTGCCACTTGGGAAGAAGGGTACTTCGCTGTAATTGTTTCCGCTTTGGCCAGAGCCTTTTTGTAGAGTTCGAAGGCGTCAGCGTAACTGGCCTGCTCCGCGTCGTGGGCTGAGTCAACGAGTTGTGAGGCCTCGGCCAGGAGCTGGTCAGCCTTTTCCTCTGGTCCCGCACAGCCCCAGCAGAGGGCTACCTCTACGCAGCCAAGGAGAAACCAGACACACGCTTTGCTCATACCATACCGCACTATTGCCTCTGCGAGAGAGAAAACATGGAACAGGAATACGAGACAGGGGGAGGTCGGCTGATTCCTCTCCTTTTTTTGTCTTTTTCTTGCTGAGCCTTGGAGTAGGCTGCGCTGCCTGCGGCCTACTCCTCCGTCGCCTTCGTATTATCGGTACTGACCTGCGTAGTTACCTTCCCTTGAGTCCCAAAGGTAGGGTCCAGACTGCCATCGGGGTTGTACCGCACGACCGCAAAGCTTGCTTCTGAAATACCAACCGCTGTAATCTTGCCGTCGCTTTGCAGAGCGACAACGGTCGCCCACGCCCTGCCTTGGCCCAAGCCACTGCCGACCACACCAACTAAACGGTGAGCAACAGCAAGACGCCTTTCACGTTCCGCCTCATGGACTTATGTTTCAGTGACTAGGCGTTTCAGCCTCAGTATAATAGGTAATAGTTCGGTAAGTCACCGTGAATGGTTCACAAACTAGTTGGCTGGTCTCGGAAAGGCATCGTGTCTCGATCTGCTTGACCCAATTGCCGTGGGCGTCAAATTCGTAATTATAGAGGCGTTTGGCAGGGGGAGGAATTGAGCGGTCTTCCTTATCCTCATCTATAATTTTCTCAGTGTAGTAGGTGGTCAGTTCTAGAATGTTGCCCTGGCTGTCATAGGTTGTGACTACTTTCTCGATTCCAAGTGCAGGGCCATGAGTATAGTAGTTCGTTGTAGCAATTCTTTTCCCCTGCTCATCATAGGTATGAACCGACCGGTATTTGAAACCATCACCTGGGCCATGCACATCCTCTTTGAGGAGATGCCCTTGATCATCGTAGGTATACACCATCTTCCCAATGAGCCCTCCGCGATCAGAGGTCACTTCCTCAATCAGGTGCCCTTTATCATCGTAGGTATAGACGATCTTCTGGTCAGGAGTCCCATCAAAGTATAACAGGCGGGTCTCAAGTTTTCTGCCCTGAGCATCGTATGACAAGCGGGTCTCAAGTTTTCTACCCTCAGCATCGCAAGGATAGCCAAACTGACATAGAGATCTGTTAGGATCGTAGCTGACTATGGCACTCAGATTCTCCTGAGCGTTATAGGTGTAAAGCGTTTTGCTATCAGGAGCAATCTCCTCAATCTTGTTTCCCCTGATATCATAGGTAATGGTAGTCATAGGTCTCCGCCTCCCTTCCACCCATTGGCCAGATTGGCTGGAGAACTGTGCGTCTTCGACACGCACGGTCTGCACAGGGCCTATCAGGCCGTTCTCCTGCAGGTCAGTCTTCACCCCGGCAACTGCAAGAGAAATGAGGTGAAGACTGAAAACGAGAGAGACTAACGCTCTTTTCACCGCCCTCGCTCCTTCAAGGATTCTCTACCGCATGTCCATGTCATGGCACAATACTCCCCTATGGCTTCCGATTCCAGAAATAGTTATTAGGACTCGCATTACAACAAACAAAGTTATCCGCTGCACTTGAGCACGTGTCAGCTGTTGGCGCTTGTTTACACGCCGGCTTTTTTGGGTCATACGCATAGCCCACAAACTCCATCGGACCCGAAGGGGATGGATCATTAAAGTTATCTCCATCCTGAGATCCTGGCTCCTGGCAAGCAGAACTACAGCCGATCACACCTGGAGGACACCAACCGGTTGATGGATCTGGAACCCAACCGTTACCGACATCAGCCGCTTCCCAAATTATCAAAGAACCAATGCTGAGTTCATTGATATCCACATGTTCATCGTTGAACTGGTATCCAGAGGTGCCCCATTGGGTTTGGCCCCCATGCATAGCACAGCAATACCGCTGCGTATTATTGGGAGGGCCGCAAAATTCAACCTGATTGCAGGGCGTAGGACAGACGGTATTTCCGCCCGGATAAGCATCGCAGGACAAACTCTGAAAGGCACGATCCCGCACAGTCCAGCCCACTGTGTCTTGGGCACCACGTGTCTCCCCTCGCGCCTCGTTGTAGATGATTTCAGCCAGATTGACCCCCTGGGTCCAGAAGCAGTTGCCGTAGTTATCACAAATCGGCCCATTGGTGTACGATTGCTTGCGACAATCATCAAAACTCTCGACATGCTCATATGAGTTTCCCAGCTTGTCATTATCGATGTTGACGCCGGCCGCCGCAATCCACGTCCGCCCTGTACTCTGTTGCACCGGGCTTTGCCAGGCGCTGCCGGTAAAGCGCTGGGTGGAAAGTTTATCATTAGCGTCGATCAGCAATAGATACGCCCCACCATCACTGGTGCTAAACGAGGAGATCGACTTGAGACAGAGCGAGGAAGATTGCAATGTGAAATTCGTCCATTGTTGATTGGGTGGATTATTCGGGTTCCAATCGCTGGCATAAAGTCTGCAATCGTCTTTCCCCACCGCCCACAATCTCATCCGCACATTATTGACCGGATTGGCGTAGGCAGTCAGTGCTAGATCACTCACTGCCAACGAGCCACCCACAAAGTCCCACGGAATCGGGCGGTTATCCCACATCGAGCCATTGTTAGCGCGTACCACAGCCCGATTGCCATTGGCCCCAGTGGCCCGCATCGCGGCAAAGCCCGTGCCGTCGGGCCGGAGAGCCACGGTAAGTTGGTCACCACAAGAGCCCCACCACTGCCAGCTGGCCCAGGTGGCACCATAGTCAGTCGAGTGACGACTATAGATGTTACAGGAGTCGCTGGTTACCGCAAAGACGTCAGCATGGCCGTTGCCGTTGGGGTAAGCGACTGCGGCCACATCGAGGGCATAGCCACTGGGAAGACTTTGCAGGCCTGTCCAGTCTGCCCAGTCTCCCGTGGAGCCAGTGAATATACGGACCGCTAGGTTGAGGTTGGGACGGAGACGCGCCACTCCGGCATTGCCATTTGGCCATTTGAAAGTCGCTAGATTCAATGCCGCTACGCCCGGGGCCATATTGGGCCAGCGATTGTTCGAAGTCCCAGTCCCGCTAAAGATCGCGCTCCATTGAAGCAGCGACCGATCGGGAGACTTGGGGGTGTTCGGGTCATCCTGCAGCAGAGCAAACAGGGTGGAGATTCGGGAGTCGGCCGTTACGGACGCCACGTTGACTTCGGTCCTCGCCTCGCTCGGGTCGGTGCTCGTCACTGCACTCCCAAGGCTAGTGGTCGGGGCGACGCTCCACGCTCCTGCCAGGCGCTGCTCAATCTGCTCAAGCTCTGCATCGGCCGAAGCAGTCTCCATGCCCAGGAGCTGCAGCGTGCGCTTCCGGAGCTGGGCGGGGATCACGAAGCGGACCCGCTGCTGCGAGGTCAAGTGTGTGTCTAGGACAGCCAAGGCTCTCTGAGCGTACCCCGCTTCGAGCAGGTGTCTGGCGTAGCGATTGATCGCCTCGAGATTGTTTTCGGGGTGAAAAGCGATGGCTTCTTCAAAATGGTCCCACGCCCGCTCATCATCCAGCCGTGCTAACCCATCAGCATAGTCTACCAGAGCCAAATAGTAAGCGTCGCGGTCGCTATCCTTAGGCTGGGCTAGCATGCGCCCGAAGATTTCATCGAGCCTTTTTTTATCACCCAAATCAATCAGGATCTCGGACAACTGACGAGTATACAGAATGCGTCCATATGCCAGCCCAATGTCTGCCGCTTTGAGGTAAGCATCGGCGGCTTGGCGGAGGTCATTAGTATCGCCAGACACCTGCGCCTTGGTCCGGTAATGTTTGGCTAAGGCGACTAACGCGTGGCGGCTCTGCGGGTATTGGCGGGCCAAGTCTTTCCACGCTGCGAGTTCGGCGTTCAGCTTCTTACTCTTCGCCACAAGCTGTGAGTGGTAGCCATGCGCATTTTGCTCCAGATACTTCTGCAAGACGACGGCCGGCTCCTCAGGATCGGGCGACTCTTTTTTCCGCCCTAGATAGGTGGTTTCCAGCAACTGCTGCACCTCTGGAGCATAGACGCTCAGATTGGACGGATCTGGTAGGACAGATGCCGGCGCAGCAATACTCTGAGCAGGTGACGTAATTGCCGTCAACCTACCAGGCAAATCAAACACAGCCCCTGCTCCTCCCACTATGCAACACACCAGCAGGATAATGATGACCTTGTGACTCCATTGCATACGATGTCCCTCCTTCCGCGATGAATGCGCCGCACTCTACAACCAAGAGCGGGCAGGAGCCAAGAGGAAAAACCCTCAAATGGGCAGGGAAAAACCCTCAAATGGCTGAAGGAAAACCTTCATTTGGGTGGGGAAAAACCCTCAAATGGCCGGGGGATTTCCTTCATCTGGGCGGAGAAAAACCCTCGTGAACGAGAGAAAACCCGCAAAAAGGTGGAGTAATGTCAATTCTTGATGCAACTGTGCCAGTCATCTGCAGGCCTCGGCAGGCCCAGTGCGAACGGCTTTCTGCCGTGCTGGCGACGGTGCCGCCGTTCACCTTCGACAAACCTGTGCTGAGCGGAGTCGAAGGACTCGAGCGCACGGAGCAAGAGAAGAGCGACCTTAACCGCGAGCGTAGCGAAGGCTCTCGTTTGCCCTGAGATTCTTCGCCTGTGGCTGCTCATGAACAAATCTAGCGTGCGCACAGCGCACGCTACTTCTCTGAGATTCTTCGCCTGCGGCTCAGGATTGTCATTCTGAGCTACAGGTATTGCGAATCCACACCAGTATTAGGACTCTGCGGAAACCAACCTAAGGCGAATTGCGTACCGCACCAGCCCTGCCAGATTGTGAATATCGAGCCGCTCCATCAAGCGGGCTCGACGCGCTTCGACCGCTTTTGCACTCACGTTCATTCGCGCAGCAATCTCTTTGGAGGCATAGCCTTCAGCAATCAACTGGAGAAGCTCGCGATCTCGCGGCGGCAGGACTGCGCTCGTGCGAGATTCTTTCCCCGCGGTTTCCTGCAACTGCCGCCGGTATTCGATCAGGACGTAGTGCGCGATCGTCGGGCTGAGATAGGTCTCGCCCCGTATCACGGCCTTCAGTGCAAGTTCGAGCTCAGACTTCGCCGAGTCCTTCATGAGATACCCTGCTGCACCAGCGTACACAGCTTGCCGAACAAACTGTTCGTTCTCATGTATCGGGAGAATGATCACTCGCACTTTGGGGTAGTCTCGCGTGATATACGCGGTCGTTTCCAAGCCATTGAGGTCTTTCATGGTAATATCCATGAGAA
>JACQEL010000547.1 GCA_016200595.1 Deltaproteobacteria bacterium | reverse complement strand
TTTCTCGTCGGCTGGCACTCCCTGGAAGATGCGGGCAAGAACCTCTTGAGAGTGAGGCCAGATGGAATCGTGATGCGGGTAGTCGTTGCCCCACATGAGGTTATCCACCCCAATCGCATGACGGGTCATGACACCCAACTGGTCGTCTTCAAAGGTGGCGTAGAATTGGCGCCGGAAATAGGCACTCGGCGGCATGGTGAGATCTGGGGAAGCCTCCTCGCGTGCTCGATAGGTGGCGTGGTCGAGGCGTTGGAGCACATGAGCTAGCCAGCCGGTCTCGAATTCACAGCAAACAAACTTGAGCCGGGGGTGACGTTCGGCGACGCCGGAGCAAATGAGTTGCGCTATGGTGGCCACGATGGCGCCATGGGCCATCGTGTAGCCAACGATTCCGGTAGTGGGCGATCCCCAATGAGCTGGGAGTCCCATATCCAGCGTACTGCCACAAAAAATATGCATGGAGAGGGGGAGTCCGCTCTCTTCCGCCACCCGCCAAAAGGGCTCGTAGTCCGGGTGGCTATACGGTTTGTCGGGTGGTGCAGAGCAGGGGATGGCGAACCCCTGGAACCCCATGTGGGCTGTGCGCTCCAACTCCTGGATCGCCGCATCGACGTCGGGCAGCGGCAGACACGCGATTCCGACCAAACGTCCCGGAGCGTGACTGCAGTAGTCCCGCAGCCAGTCGTTGTAGCGACAAAACAGGGCCTGGACGACGTCCCGTTCGGGATAGGAGAACGCCAGCATGTTGGCTCCCGGATACACCACCTCGCCGACGATGCCATCGAGCGCTTGCTCTTTGAGCCGCGCCGCCGGGTCGTAGACACCGGGGTTTAAGCCCGCGTAGCCACGCGCGATCAGTTCGTGGGTTTCCGGATCGTCGAGACGATGCCCGGCGATGCCAAGCCGCCCCACCGAGAACATCGTCTTGCCAAAAGCGATATATGTTCCCCGCTTACCTTGGGGATTCTGGACGATCTGAGGGGCGCGGGCGCCAAAGCGGCGGTCAAGACCCGCAAACACTTCAGGCGGCTCCACCACGTGGGAATCGCAGGAATAGTATGCGCTCATAGCCAGACTCCTTCTTTTTGCGACGTTTTCGATGGCATCCTATCCGGTATCGCGATGCTCTTGTCTATCACCCGACCTTCCTGTGCAGTGCGCGGGGGGTCTTGCCTCAACTCCCTCGTGTTATCGGCGCCATATCGTCGTTCAACTGATCGATCAGAAACGACAATTCGTGGGTGATATCCGTGTTGCTGCGATATTCCCGGTAGGCGGCAACCACTT
The DNA here is from genome assembly GCA_016200595.1 of Deltaproteobacteria bacterium. Classification (GTDB taxonomy): domain Bacteria; phylum Desulfobacterota; class Binatia; order Bin18; family Bin18; genus JACQEL01. The sequence continues at coordinate 2,822 of JACQEL010000547.1, read as the reverse complement.
CATTCAACAAGGCGCGCAGGAGGGTGTCCCGCAGCATTCCCTGCTTTTGACCCGAGGCGACGAAGGCCGTCACTGCCTCACGCACCACCATATATTCACCAGCCATGTCTCACTCCACCTGAAAGCGTTTAGCTATCAGCCAGTTGTGAGCGAGAATCATGCCAAGATGACAAGAGAAGAAGCGATAGCAAAAAACCGAAAGCGAGAGGGCGCGCGCATACTGAAGTGGGGCGAAAGGAAACGTTGGGCAAACAAGGTGACCCCAAAGGAAACAGCACCGCTGGCGCGTTACTGCCCAGGTTTACGAAGAAGGCGCAACGAGGAATCCGTAAGCAAGCGCTTTTTCTCTTAAGCCTACGGAAAAATGCTGGTCTGGGCAGGCGAAGTAGGCAAGGGCGAAACGGCGAACGGGAAGTTGTCAGTTCTCAGTTGTCAGTTGCCAGTCCCCAGCCTCCCCACGCTTCACGCTTCACGCGCCGAAGGCGAGCGTCGGCAGTTGACCGTGAGGTTCTGTACGGGTGGCCCAGTTGTTGGCAGAAGCTCAACGCTTGATGCTCCAGAGAGCCGAAGCCTATCGATTATTGGCCCGGCGTGGACACGCAGTTTTCTCCTCAGCTCATCCGATGCCGTGGTTATGAGCGGCGTTTCCCACATCACACGCCGTTAGCTCGTGAGCCGCCCGGATACTAAACCTTCAATTGTCGCTACGCCGAGAACGTTCTCGTCCTTGTCGAGGATCTCGAAGAGGCGACCGTCTGCTGACTGCATGCTGAAGAAGACCATGGAGCCGGCCGGCCCCGCATATTCCATGTGCGCCTCACCATCGGGGGTTCGGGAGTAGTGCCCAGGTTTGCGTATTTTATGGAGCGTTTGGGTGGCCGTGGTTTCGACGACGTGGTGTTCTCCCTCGAGGATGAGCGTGGTGGTCTCACCGAGGTGTCGATGGAAGTGGCAGTACGAGTCAGGCTCCCACTTGACGAGGAAGTCCACACAGCCGGCATCTGGCCGTGCGCCAAGGATGGCCAACCAATAGTTGATGGGGTAGTCGAAGTCGGGTCCGCCTTCGAGATGCGTCCATTTGAGGTTGTTAAGGTTGAAGGCAGAAATTGGGCTAGCTTGTAGTGTCATGACAGCAGCCATCAGGCGTCCCTCCAAGAAATTTTAGGGTGAGCAGTACCACATCTCAGGTCTGGGATGCAATAACGACCATACTGGCTCTCACGTCTCACCGATCTTATGGGCTGTCAACCTCACTGGGGTGAAGGTCGTTGCTCTCACTTGCTTACCCTGATCTTCGTCTTCGGGGAGTTCTCTTCCGCGCAGGCTGCGGGTGGGGTGGAGCAGAAGGAAACACTCGGAAGAACCACGTGGCCCTAAAGGAAACAACATCACCGACACCTTGCTACCCAGTCTGGCGGAGAAGGCGTAGTGAAGGGAGTATCGTTCCCTTCGCTCTTCTATCCGCCCGATTGATCATGTACGGAACGCGCGCGAGTTCTCTCTATCTATTCTCGCGCTCGCCAGGGTGGCATCTGTCTTGCTCCCTACGTACCGATTGTGAACGGCCCGGGTCGTCATGGACCGGGCCGCGCCCTCTATTTATATTGCAAGGATTCCGAGGGAAATACCTTTGATTGGAGCCAGACAGGAGGAACAGGATGGCAAATTCTCTACAGCAGACGCCAGCAGTCGATATCAAGCCGGTCGAGCACTATGACGCGATCATCATCGGCGCCGGAATTGCCGGCATGTATCAGCTGTACCGGTTGCGCCAGCTCGGGCTCACCGTGCGGGTCTACGAGGCTGGCAGCGGCGTGGGCGGCACCTGGTATTGGAACCGCTACCCAGGCGCACGTTTCGATTCTGAGAGTTACAGCTACGGGTATTCGTTCTCGGAGGAACTGCTGCAGGAATGGGAGTGGAGCGAGCACTTCGCCGCCCAGCCGGAGACCTTGCGCTACCTCAATTACGTAGCGGACAAGTTTGCTCTGCGCCAGGACATCCGGTTCAATACGCGCCTCACCGCGGCGACCTACGACGAGACGGGGAATTGCTGGGAAATCCGGACGGAGAATGGCTCCTGTGCACGGGCGCAGTTCCTCATTACCGCCATCGGCGTGCTGTCTGCACCGCAGATGCCCAACATTCAAGGGCTCAACGATTACCAGGGCGAGTGGCACCACACCGGCTTATGGCCCCATACCCCGGTGAACTTCACCGGCAAGCGTGTGGGGGTCATCGGCACGGGCGCTACCGCTGTCCAGCTCATCACGGCCATCGCGAAAGACGTTGGCCAGCTGACCGTCTTCCAGCGCACCGCGAATTACTGCGCGCCGCTGCGCAATACACCAATCGATCCCGACACCCAGCGGAAAATCAAAGCGAGCTACCCCGAAATTTTCAAAAGGTGCAGTGAAACCCCTGCCGGCTTTCTCCACGACTTCGACCCCCGATCGGCCCTGGAGGTCTCTGCGGAAGAACGAGAAGCGTTCTACGAGCAAATCTGGGCGGCGCGAGGATTCAGCAAATGGCTAGGCGTGTTCCGGGACGTGCTGAGCAACCTCGAAGCCAACGAGACCTTCGCTGAGTTTGTCCGGAACAAGATCCGTCAGCGAGTCAAGGATCCGCAGGTGGCGGAAAAGCTCGTGCCCAAGGATCATCCGTTCGGCACCAAACGCGTCCCGTTGGAGAGCGGGTATTACGAGGTCTACAACCAAGACAACGTTGTGCTGATTGACCTCCATGAGACCCCGATCGAAAGAATCACCACGAAAGGCATCAAGACCAGCACAGCCGAGTACGAATTTGACATCATCATCTTT
>JACQEL010000546.1 GCA_016200595.1 Deltaproteobacteria bacterium | reverse complement strand
CGGCGGGCTGCCGGTGGACCCACGTGTGACTGCGGTCCTTGACCAGCAACGGAGAGTATTCGCATCTCTCGGGTGTGCCATCGAGGAGACGGTGCCAGATTTCACCGGCGCGGATGAGGCGTTCACCGTCTGGCGGGCCTGGCTCTTTGAACTCGGCTATGCTGATTTGCTTGAGACTCACCGGGCACAGATGAAAGACACAGTCGTCTGGAATATCGAAGAGGGCAAGAAGCTGAGTGGTGCACAGATCGGGCGCGCAGAACGGAAACGCACGGAGTTATATCACCGTCTGCGGGAATTCATGGAAGTTTACGAATTTCTGCTTCTCCCGGTCTCCCAGGTCCCCCCCTTCGATGTCAAACAGCGCTACGTGACCGAGATCAATGGCGAAAAAATGTCCACGTATCTCGATTGGATGAGATCCTGCTATTACATCAGTGTCACTGGTCTGCCTGCCATCTCGGTGCCTTGTGGCTTCACGCCTGACGGCTTACCGGTCGGCGTGCAAATTGTCGGGCGACACCAGGACGAGTGGGGAGTGCTCCAGCTCGCTCACGCCTTTGAACAGGCCACGGGGTTTTGGCGACAGCGACCTGCGGTCGTAGAAAACAGTTGAACTGACCGTAAACACCTGCGAGAAGGAGTTGCGCGTATGGCCATGCACGCGAGCATGCGGGAACAAGAAGTCAATCCAGCCAAGCTCGGGTTGCTGTACCGCAAAGAGTTCACTTTGAGTCAGGTACGCGCGGGAGAGACCCTGGTCTTGCTGACTGACCTCTCCACCCGGCGGGAATATGTCGAGGCGTCGTTCGCGGCGGCAGACGAGCTGGGCGCGGATGTATACGAAATGTGCGTCAACTCGATCCCCTCGTGGACCAAGGTAGGCGTAGCCACCGTAGGAAAGTGTAAGGGCACGCTGGAGGCAGTCAAGGCAGCCGATCTGGTAGTGTGCTTCCACGTCCCGCTTTTTACCGGCTGGCTCAAAGAGGTATTGGGTGGCGGCACGCGGGTGTTGATGATCATCGACGGACCGGATGAGTTGGAACAATTGATGGCGCCGCCGGGCCTCAAAGAAGCCGTACTGCAAGCTCACCGACGGCTCGAGCGCACCCGGGAGGCGAGGATTCTCAGCGCGGCGGGCACCGATCCCCATTACCGCTGCGGTGAATATCCGGTCATGAGCCAGTATGGGTTTGCCGACGAGCCCGGGCACTTTGACCACTGGGGCGCCGGCCACGTGCACACTTTTCCCAACGAGGGATCGGCCAACGGCACGGTGGTGTTTCAGCCGGGCGATATCATCATCCTGCCGTATTGTCGGTACGTGCAGGATGCCGTCCGACTGGAGATCCGTGACGGCTTCATTACCAACATCGAGGGTGGTCTGGATGCCAAACTCATGGCGGACTGGCTCGCGGACAACAAACGACACGCCGAGGATCGAGATCCCTATGCCGTCTCTCACCTCGGGTGGGGACTGAATCCGCAGGCGCTGTGGTACGGCATCGCCCTGCATGGAGACGCGCCAGAACGGAGCCGGGCCGCGGCCCGCACCTTTCCAGGAAACTTTTTGTTTTCCACCGGTCCCAACACTCAGGGTGGAGGAAAACGCAATACCCCAGGTCATTACGACGTACCGATGCGCGATTGCACGGTGATCCTCGACAACGAAGTCATTATTGAGCGCGGGAAGTTTGTTGACCAGCAGCTGAGAGTTCCGCGCGCAGCGCGGTGAGCACCACCAGTTCATGAGATTTGACGCACTGAATCGATAATGTGTCTGCCGCCCAGGAAATGGTAGGACAGGCTTCCAGCCTGTCCAAAGCACGGGCTAGAAGCCCGTGCCACCAGGGACCTCAATTACCGATCTTGCTCAGCAAAAATCATTAGGAGGCAAGTAATGGGACGCTTAGACGGAAAGGTCGCAATTATTACCGGCGGAGCGGGTGGTATTGGTATTGCCGCCGGGCAACTCTTCGTGCGCGAGGGAGCGCGCGTCCTCTTAGTCGACCTCAGCGAAAAACCCCTGCAGCAAGCGGTCCAACACATTGGCAGCGAGGCAGTCAGTTACGCGGTCGCCGATGTGACCCAACCGGAGCAGACGCAACAGTATGTCCGCGCCGCCGTGGAGCGCTACGGCGGCATCGACATTTTTCTTAATAACGCTGGGATTGAAGGCGTTGTCCAACCGATTACCGACTATCCCCTTGAGATCTTTGACCAGGTGATGGCGGTGAATGTCAGAGGGGTGTGGTTGGGGCTCAAGTATGTCATGCCAGAGATGCAAAAACGTGGGGGCGGCAGCATCATCATCACCTCCTCGGTCGCAGGAATTCGTGGGGCTGCCGGCGTCTCGGCCTATATTACCAGCAAACATGCAGTGATCGGCATGATGCGGACCGCTGCGTTAGAGGGTGCGCCGACCGGCATCCGCGTCAATACGGTGAACCCCGCCCCCATTGAAACTCGCATGATGCGGTCCCTGGAAGAAGGCTTCGCCCCGGGGTCAGCGGAACAAGCCAAGCAGCGCATCGCTGCCAGTGTTCCTTTGCAACGCTATGGTTCTCCTGAAGAGGTTGCGCACGTCATGCTGTTTTTAGCCAGCGATGAGAGCCGCTACTGCACTGGCGGCGTCTACATGGTCGATGGCGGCTCGTCGGCGAGATAACGAGGGTGCGCTCCGCGCACCACAGCGCTGGGGCAAAGCACCGGTGCGCAAGCACACACTACACGCTGACTCTTATGAGTCCTCTCCTGGGAGCGCGGGCGTCCCGCCCGCTGTGAAAAGCGACCAAGCTGGTCGCGCTCCCAGGATGCCTTCGCAGGGAAATTGCCCTCGCTTGAGGCTCGTGCTCTCGGCACGGGTTACGCTCTTCTCTCCGGCATCGCCCTAATCGGTAACACCATCATTTGCAGCCCAGCGAACTGCAAACGGCGCTGCAGGGTAAACGCGGCCTGGTTGTGTAACACCTTGTGCCAGAATCCCTCCTGCTGGAAGACAAGTTTCCCGGCGAAGAACACCGACCGGGGAAAGCGCTGTGCCACCTCGTAGGCCAAGTGCTCCAGTTCGTCGATCGGATCAGTTCCGAGCGCATACCAGTACTCGGCATAGGCGCCCTGGCGTTTGACGAAATGGACATACCGCTCCAGATTTTCCTCAGTCTGGCGGCGTAAGTTGTCGATTTCTTCCCGCCCCTTAAACCGGCTGGAGTCGATCACTCCGACCGAGACAAACACGAAGTTCTTGAAGTGCGTGCCGAACGAGCGGGGAACCGCCAGGACCGAGTGAATGCCTAAGCCATTGAAGCCGTTCACAAAAAATACCGCCGTCGGGGCATTGGGGTCGCGCGCCGGCACCATCGCGGGCTCTTCCGGGAGAGGCACTTCCAGCAAGACCTCATCCAGCTGGTGCAAGGCTTTTTCTACCTCGTGGTAATGGTAGTTAATGTAGAGACAGAGGCCGACTACCGCCGAGGTGAGCACCACTGTCACCCAGCCACCCGCGCTGAATTTGATTGAGACGGTGGCGATGAGAATCCCCGTGGTGAGCACCAAACCAGTCCCGTTAATCCAGAGGTGTTTATGCCAAGCCGGGTCGCGCGCGCGCGCTTGCCACCAGTGCCGCGACATGCCCAACTGTGAAAGCGAGAAGGTCAAGAACACATTGATGCTGTAGAGCACCACTAAAATACGGACATCGCCACCGGTAAAGAACAACAGCGCGAGCGCCGCTCCGCCCATCAGTACCACGCCATCTTGGGTGACCAGTCGCTCGCTCAGTTGATAAAACCGGCGCGGGACCCAGGAGTCGAGCGCCATATTCGCCAGCACGCGCGGTCCGTCGAGAAAACCAGTCTGGGCCGCAACAAAAAGGATCGCCCCTTCGGATAGCAGCGTGACCAGAAAAAATGTGGTCCCCAAGGGAACAGCTCCCACATTCCACCCCTGCACCAATGACGCGATGAGAGAGGCATTGAGCGTCTTCCCCGCCTGCGCCTCAACCTGAGCGAGGAGATAGGCGAGGAGGAGGCCGCTAGCGGTGAACGCTAAGGACATCGACATGTAGACCATCGTGCGCTTGCCGGTCTCGACCCGCGGCTCGCGCAGGATCGGCAGCCCGTTACTGACCGCTTCGATGCCGGTGTAGGTCCCGCCACCCAAGCTGTAAGCGCGCAAGAGGATCAGCCCCATCCCGAACATGCCCAGTTCCTTGAGGCTGGCCTGTGACTCATGGAATGAGTCGGCAATGACCGTCGCCGCCGTGTCGAGATGAATCGCCAAGCCATAGACGATCACGACGATATGGGTCAGCAGAAAAACTAAAAAGATCGGCACCAATACAGTCACCGACTCCTTCACTCCGCGCAGATTGAGCACGATGAGAATGCCGATCGCCAGCGCCGCTGCCCAGAGCTTATAAGGCTGGTAGGCTAGCGGCAGAAAGCTAAAGATCGCATCAGCGCCGCTGGCAACAGAGATGGTAATGGTGAGCACGTAATCCACCAGCAGCGCGCTCCCGGCTACTAAGCCGGGGTAACGCCCGAGCAGCTTGGTCGCCACCAAATAGCCACCACCGCCAGTCGGAAAAAGTTCGATGATCTGCGAATAGCTGGCCGAGATGACGAAGACGGTCACCGCCATGAGGGCCGCCAGAACCAGCGCCAAAAAGGTGTGGGAACCGAGCGCGAGAAATGCCTCTTCCGGGCCGTAACAGGAGGAGGAAAGACCATCAGAGCCGAGACCCACCCAGGCAAGAAAGGCTACCAGGGAGACGTGACGGAAGACATCTGGTGCCAAGGGGTCCTTGGCTTTGCCAATCAGCAGCATGCGCACCCGTTCCCGTAGAGTGGGAACGGGAGGAGTAAGGTCGGGGATTGTCCCGTTACCCGGTGAAATCTCTGCCCTCTGTGGAGGCTCTGCCTCCGGGTCAGTTAATGTCATATGTATCCCTTCCGCCCACCTCGACACTTTCTCCGGGCAGGCGGCAGGGAAGGATCCAGTGAGACCTGTTTTTTTCTGTTCAGTGTGGTCAACGCCCTCTCCCTACTGCCTCGTCGGAAAGTATCTAGTAAGGCAAGCTTTTCTATCATACCAGGCAGTTCGTATGAGCTGTCAAGGGTGAGGGCGGCTTATACCCTCCCTCACTGCGCATCCTTCGACCGCACTGCCGTGGAGCTTGTTCTGGGCTTGTCGCGTGCCCCTGGGACCATCAGCGCCCCAGGTAGCAGAGTACATTTTCAGTCTTCTCTTGCCGAAAGTCGCCTCGCCTCAGTTGCTCGACCTACGGGGCTAAGATAGACTCGCGCGGGCACGAGCCTAAGGTGAAGAGGAGACATTATGGAACACGAGCGAGACGAGCACCGCTTGAGGCTGTCACGACGTAATTTTCTCGGCCTCGGCGTAAGCGTAGCTGCGGGGGCCGCGGTCGGGACTCTATTACGGCCAGGTTGGCTCGCGCCTGCACTGGCAGCGAACGAGTTAACTGAGCCGCCTGTGCTGACGAGCAGGAAGGGCGTGCTCAAAATAACACTCGAGGAGAAAATCCTTCCGGTGAACGTCGGCGGTCAGGTGAGAAACGTCTGGGTCTACAACGGGAGCTTCCCTGGCCCCACCTTGAAGGTCCGTCCTGGTGATCAGCTGCTCATCAAGCTTAAGAATAGCTTGGCACAGGAGACGAATCTCCACACCCACGGCCTCCACGTCTCCCCGTCAGGCAACTCTGACAACCCCTTACTCCACGTCGAGCCAGACGAGACCTTTGACTATCAGATCGACATTCCTCAAGATCATCCGGCTGGGCTGAATTGGTACCACCCCCATGCGCACGGAAACGGCACCCAACAGATTTTTGGCGGATTGGCTGGCGCCTTGTTGATCACAGGGGGATTGGACAAACTAGACGGTATCAGACACATCGACGACCGCCTCCTGGTGCTGCAGAGCTCACAGTTCGACATAAACGGAAACGTCGTAACCTTCGGTACAGGCGCTTCGGGGATGGGCGATCCCGCCAAGCATACCCACTTTATCAATGGCCAGCTCAATCCCACCATCACCCTAGAGCACGATCGGCTCCAGCGCTGGCGACTGCTGAATGCGACGGTCACCTCTTTGTACCAGATTTCCTTGGAAGGCCACACTTTCTTCCAGATTGCGGCAGACGGCAACCCCTTCGACGAGCCTGTGGAAATGACGAGTTTGGTACTGGTCCCAGGCCAACGCGCAGAAGTGCTGGTTAGAGGTGGCGCACCCGGGTCCTATAACCTCCAGGGAACGATTCTCCAAGGGCCCAGCAATCCGACGATTACGCTGGCGACCGCTAACGTGCTGGCTAAGAAAGGACATGGACGCAACATACCATCGACACTCATCCCCCTTGTCGATCTGCGGAACTTCACGGTAGACCACACGCGCGCAATCCACTTCAATGCGCAGGGAACCATATTTACCATAGATGGGAAGACCTTCGATCCCACTCGCGTCGATCAGACCATACTGCTCGGGGCGCTCGAGGAATGGACCATCTACAATGATCAGACTAACCCTGCTGTCCCTCACCCCTTTCACATCCATATGAATCCGTTCCAGGTCACCAAAATCAATGGCGTTGCTGTCGACGCCCACAGTTATCAGGACACGATGAACGTACCGCCCAACGGCAACATAACCTTCCTAACCCGCTTCGCAGACTTCACCGGCAAGACAGTCTTTCACTGTCATATCATTCATCATCAGGACCAGGGCATGATGAGCCTCTTCGAAGTCGTAGCTCCCAACCCCTATAGGAGGAGGTGACACCACATATAGTTTAGTACCGTGCGTGGAGCCACGTTCAAGCACCGCTTCAACTCACACCATTAGTTACACATAGTGCGTCTGGCTTCGGCCCGCGACCTAACCTTGACTCCCAATCCGGTCCGGAGTAGGGCTGACCATACGTTTGTACTGAAAAACAGGACGAAGCAATGGAAACAGCCATGCCACTCTCGAGAGTGAAAGTCGTTGAAGTCGGGCTGAACCTGGCTGGCCCGTTCGCGGGCGAGATTCTCGCCGGCTTAGGGGCCGACGTCATCAAGGTAGAACGGCCCCAAGGCGGGGACGATGCGCGCGGCTGGGGGCCGCCTTTCGTCCAGGGCGCCTCCATGTCCTTTCATTCGATGAATCGCAACAAGCGATCGGTGACGATCGATTTCCAAGACCCCGCCGCAATGGCGCAACTCCACCGCCTGGTTGCTGAGGGCGACATCTTTATTCAGAACTTGCGGCCCGGGGTCGCCGACGAATTAGGCCTGGGGCCGAGCGCGCTGCTCGCACTCAATCCGCGGCTGATCTACTGCTCGATCGCCGCCTTTGGTCACCAAGGGCCACTGCGGCTGAAGCCCGGCTACGAGATTCTCTTCCAAGCCTTCGCTGGCTTGATGAGTATGACTGGTGAGGAGAATGGCCCACCACTGCGAATGGGAACGGCCGTGGTTGATTGCGGCACCGGCATGTGGACGGCGATCGCCGCCCTTGCCGCCCTCCGACAACGGGATCACACTGGTCGCGGGTGCGTGATCGAGACCTCACTCTTTGAGACTGCTCTGTTTTGGCTGTGCAACACCTTCGCCCAATACTCGGTGAGCGGCAAGGTGCCTGAACGACATCCCACCGGCAGCCCGCGACAGGTGGCGTTCGGCGCCTTCGAGACCAAGAACGGGCCGCTAATCATCGCCGTCGCCAACGATCGGTTATTCGCCAAATTAGCGCGGGTGCTGAATCGCGCGGAATGGGCGGACGATCCGCGCTTCCGCACCAATGCGGATCGCCTGGCGCATAAAGACTTTCTCCTGGGCGACATTCGCAGCATTCTGAGTCAGGCTACGAAGGAAGAATGGATGGAGCGACTAGAGGCAGCCGGGGTGCCCTGCGCGCCGATTCTCACGCTTCCCGAGGTGTTAGCCCAGCCACAGACCGAGGCGCTCGGCATTATTCATCCCGTGCCGGAGACCGAAGGAAAAATGCTCAGCCTGCCGCTGTCCTTTGACGGCGCGCGCTCTACTCTCCTGCAACGCGCGCCACGGCTCGGCGAGCATAATAAAGAAATCTTAGCGAATGACGGGAACCCTCGACAGGAAGATATGGCGCCACTGACTTCAAGCGAGCGAGAGAAATAAAAAAGAAATACCGACCTCGGCAATTTCCTGGGTTTGCGTTCCCAGGTAGAGCCTAAATCAGACCACATGACATTCGTACGCTTCGTCACTTGAAGTGAAAATCCCCCTAGCCCCGTTTTGCAAAGGGGGGACCGAAAAACGCCCCTTTTCGTAAAGGGGGCCGCGCGCAGCGCGGGGGGATTTTACCCTCGTACCCGGGCTCTGCCCGGGTACGTCCTGGATGGTAGGCTCTGCCTGCCAGCGGCCGCTCGTGCAGCGGCAGAGCCGCCCAACCTTTGCGGTCCCAGGCAGAGCCTGGGACCGAGAAGGCTCCAGGAACAAGCTTAGGGCCGCGGGGGTAAATTTCGGTGCTTGACGAAGTACTAGTAAAGCCGAGCGTCTGCCTCAAATCTTTACAAGATTATGGATCAATCCTCCCCCAGTCCCATACGCTTGGATCACAGCGCTCGCCTGCTCTCGCAGCACCCCGCGGACAATCTCCACACCACGCTCCGCTAGATAGGTGTATGACTCGGGAAAGACTGGCCCTTCATCAAAGCCAATTCGTTGCGCATCTTCTCGCGCGGCCCCGCAGACCAAGCGGGTCACCGCACTCCAGTGGGTTGCGCCGAGACACATCGCGCACGGATCACACGAAGAGATGAGTTCGTGGGGCTGGCCGGCGACGCGGAGATTGTACACCTGCAACCGTTGCTCTGCCATCATAATGGCGACGACTTCGGCATGCAGCACCGAGTTATGCCCCAGCGCGACCTGACTCATGCCGACCGCGACTAGCTGGCCAGAATCTGAGCGAAAAACGGCCGCACCAAACGGCTCACCTGTCTGATGTTGCACGTTGAGCCGGGACAGCTCAATGGCAAGCCCCATTTTCTCCTCATCGGTGGCATACCGGCGCTGCCAATCAACTCCCTTTTCCACCCATGCCGGATATTCTACCCGAATGCTGTCTCGTACCATGGGTCTTCTTCCTCACTGCCTCCACTCGACAAGCCGGTTCAAAACTTGGCAATGATCTTCTCGCTAAACTCTCGCGCAAAGCTCTCGAACTTCCCGAGCGGGGGAATAAAGGCGACTTGTTTTACTCCTGCAGCGGCCAATGCCCGTAAACGTTCGAGTAGTTCTTCGGGTGGCGCAGTCATGGTGGTGGCTCGGACGATCTCAGGCGTGACAAAATGCGCCTCTTCCGGACGCAGATACAGCCCGTGGCCATCGTGCAGTTCCAGGTAATAGCGCTCCCCAGTCCGCTGGCGCTGGCGATCAACAAAGGCGCCATATTCAGTGAGGAGCGGCCGCACCGCTGGCGGCGCTGCGGCAGGATTTTGCACCCGCTCATATAAAGCATGGAGGGCGAGTGTCGCCCACGGCCCAGCTTCAGTTTTGACCCGTGGCGAGTCGTAGCCTTCTCCGGGGCGGAGCAAACAAGCGGTGGTTAGCAAGGTCGTGTAGAGCGTGGCGGGATCTTTCCCCGCTCGCTCAGCGCCTTGACGTACCTGGCTCCAAGCCTCGCGCCAGCCTTCCACAGAGTTGGTCCGCGAGGTGATAAACCCCTCGCCGATCTCACCGGTGAGTTGCATAGCTTTGGGGGCATTGGCGGCGATGTGGATAGGCACGGCGTCACGCGTATTCATGAATGCCTGGTCTTGGTGGAAGAAGCGGATCACGCGCCGTTCTTTGCCATATTGATACTCGACCTCTCCGCCGCGCAGCAGTCCACGCACCACCTGCACGTACTCGCGCAGTTCACGCAGCGAGCGCGGCGCCATGCCCATGGCTCGCCAGGCGCTGTTGCCGGTGCCGAGGCCAAGAATGACCCGCCCAGGAGCAAGTTGGTTGACGGTGGCGATCGAGTTCGCCGTGACCGGCGCGATGCGGGTGCCGACTACAGCCACGCCAGTGCCCAATTTGACCCGTTTGGTTTGCTGCGCCGCCAGCCCCAAACAGACATAAGCATCGCCAGCCATCATCTGCGTATCGCTCACCCAGACATGGGTAAATCCACAGTCCTCAGCGAGCCGAGCCTGCGGCGCACATACGTCCGGCTTGGCCAATACGGACACTCCAAAATCCATACATGCCCCCTTTTTCGCGTAATGCTTCGCCCCTAGCCGCTTGCACCAGGAATGTCAATCGGATAAGCGGTCAGCAACCAGCGCTACGGTGGTGGGCCCGCGATTTATTATACGCTGACAGCTATGAGGCATTGCTATGGAGCACGCTATCGACAGAGAGCCAACCCCTTCTAACACCACAACCACGATCACTCCAACGGTCGATATGCGCGTCTACCGCGCCGGGGTCATTGCCGGCGTGCTCAGTTTCATCGCCTTCTTAGGAGTGGTCAAAGATCTCAACGCGCTCCTTGACCCTGGCGGTCGCGGTGAAATAGCGTGGGGCTTCCTGATGGTGCGCTATTCCAGCCTCCAACGCGTGTGGTTTGGGTTTCGCTTCACCGACCATGCCGCCTGGTTGGCCACGATTCCTCACCTGGTTCTGTATGCCGCGGCGGTTTACGGGCTGATCAGCCTGAAACGTTGGGGTTGGTACTTGCTGTTCGGCTATGTGTTGTACATTCCCCTCTCTGAGTGGCTGTATATGTTTTTCTATCCTCTAGGCTATTTGACCGGCATGGCTTATCCCGAGCCGATCCTGCGTGGAGAGTGGCTGTTTCTCCTGATTAGCTTTCCTTTAGAATTGTCCGCCGCCTGGCTTTTATGGCGGTATCGCCAGTTGTTCGTGGGTTGAAAGGAGCCGTACCTATGGCAGTAACCTCTGAGGAACTCCGTCCTCTTTTTGCTTCAGTCCGACCACTGAAGGACACCTTACGCGTTGGCAGGCTTTAGTCTATCGGGAGGAAGAATGGCGCAGTATCAAGATGGCTTTGTCACCATTAATGGCCTACGGTTGCATTACCTGGATTGGGGGACCACCGGCAAACCGCCTTTCCTGATGCTGCATGGTGGTTCTGCTTATGCCCATTGGTGGGACTTTGTTGCGCCGGCTCTCGCTGAGGACTTTCACGTGATCGCACTCGATCAGCGTGGGCACGGGGATAGTGGCCATGTTGACCCGCCAGCCTATGGCACGCGTCACTATCTGGCTGACCTGCAGCAGTTCATCGCTACTCTCGGACTCTCTCAGCCGGTGCTCATGGGACACTCCATGGGTGGACACAACGCCTTGATCTATGCGACCCAACATGCCCGGGAACTGGCGGCTTTGATCCTCGTGGATACTGATGCGGCCTATCCTGAGGCCGCCGTACAGTTCTTGCAGAAACTGGGGGAGAAACCGGGCAAAACCTTTGACTCGTTTGTGGAGGCGATCAGCCGGTTTCAGCTCCTCCCGCGCGAGACCCACATCTCGAGCGAAAAACTGCGCTATCTCGCTTCCTTCGCCTTCGCCGAGCGGTCGGCTGGGAAGTGGAGCGCCAAGCTCGACCGCAAAACCCTCTTTCGTGACCCGATCGACGGCCGGCCCTTCCTGGGGCAAATTACCTGCCCAACCCTCATTATTCGGGCAGAGCACACTCCCGTGCTCTCCAACGAGAAAATCACTCGCCTGGTGAGTAACCTGCCGAACGGCCGCTGGGTTGAAGTCAAAGACACCTATCATCATGTAATGCTCGATAACCCTGATGGACTGGTGCAGGCCGTGCGTGAGTTTCTCGCCACTAGTCTCCCTTGAACAGTGCCTTGATACGCCCTGACCAGCCCTGCTCGGGCGCTGCGGCCATAGCTGGCATGCGGGTGCGAATCTGTTGCATGTCCCAGCCGGTGAGCGTCGCTAAGGTCTGCGCCCGAGCTTCTTGCTGTTTCACCAACTCCTGCAGGTATGCTTGTCCAGCCCGACAGGTTGTCGCGCCAGTCCAAGGATGGCGGATGACGTAGCGTCCCTGAAAGTTGGAGTCGTCCTGCGTGATTTTGAAGGAGAGATCTTCGGGGAAATGCTGGGCATCGTAGCGAACGTGCAGACGGGTCACGAATGCCGGCATCCCTCCTCCGGGGATTGGCCTGGGCATCGGCATAATCCCAGGAACAGGAGCCTCTGGTGATTCGTTGAGCCACCACACCCCCAAACTCTCCAGCTCCGGCTGTGAGAGCGGTTCGGCGGCGCAGGGGTCGCACCAGCCCATGTTCCAGGCATATTCGGTGAAAACAGCCGCTTGGTTCTCTTTGGTCGTCGCAGTCAGGAACATGTCAGTGTAAAACTTTTTGAACTCCTCTTTCACGTAGGCGGGGATTTCCTGATCGCTAGGCAGCTTGGGGTTGCGGTAGTTCGTCACTTCTACCCGATACTGTTTGGTCAGAAAATAGATGAGCAGCTCCTGCGGCCCGTCGGCGTTCAGCATACCCAGGCGAATGGGCAGCATGAAGCGCGGTGAGGCAAAGGCAAATTGCAGTGGGCGCAGTGACGTATACCCCGAGCGCGCCTGTTCTTTGAGATTGACCTTGGCGACAAAGAACTTCAGGTCACCGTGGATGTATGGAGCTAACGCCTGCGAGGCTCCGGCGGGGATGTTGTAGTTATTCTGTCTGAGCCAGGTTTCCAGACCTTCGGACTCCTGGGCGGAGAGGATGACGATGTCATACTCGCCAACGGTGTATTCTGCTTCAACGGTGACACCTAGGGCTTGTGCCCCCCGCTTCATCGCCATCTCGTTACGCGCGGCACCCGCCCCTGCCAGGACCGCTCCCGAGGACTCCGCCGTGCGAGGGGCACACGGATTAGGATCAAAGTACTCCACCAACCGTGGCGCCGAGTAGGCATCTAAATGCGTGATGACCTTGGGATCAATTACGCGCATCATCTCGCGCTCAAGAATGACTGGTACAGGCACGACCAAGGCAAACTCCTTAGGATCGCCCTTGTAGTTGTTCGCCATAGTGAGCACGGTCTTGTCTTCGTCACGCACGACCACGACCTGCGAGGCGGAGTTGTACAGGGTGGAGTCGGCGCGGGCGACGTAAAAGCCACAAAAGGCATAGAGATGGGCGGGCCACAGCAATGCCAACCCCACCAGCACGAGCGTGGCGCGCGCGAGTTGTCGTTTCATAGGAAATTCCTCCTTTTCAGCCGGGGTGTGAACGACTTGTCGGGTGCGGTCCTGCAACCAATCAAGCAGGGGCACCAGCGGTGCGACAAAGAGTAGGGCCCAGAGAAAGGTATCTTTCCAGTACCACCACTCAGCGAGAAAAAAGGCGAGGAGAGCAGTCAGACCTGCGTGTACCACACGACCTGAACGATATTGGGGTGTCGTCTTCGGATCGGTCAGCATGTAGAAGGTGAAAAGCCAGAGAGCGCCGTTGTTGTAGCGATGGAGAAAAACCGCGAGTGGGTAGCCATAGTAAATGATGCGGGTGAGTTCCAAGAGCGCGCTGACGGCCAGGAACGTCAAGGCGCTATCAAGCCGGCCGGCTCGCAACAGGACCACAATGCCCAAGCCTCCCAGGGCCAGCGGCAGGATGGCCATATGTCCCCACTGTCCGGAGGAAATCCAGCCCGGGAGGAGAAGAACACTCAGCAGAATCCCGCAGTTAGTGGGATTGAGCCAATGTCGCCCGCGAAAACGGATAACATACTTACTACTCAGCGCGATCAGGCTCACCAACGGATAAGTCCACCAAACCGCAGAGCGAAACAAGAGCAGGACGCTGAGCGCACTGATCACGGCGCTCAAGGGTCGCGGCTCTCGTCCAGCTCTGAGCAAGAGGCCCAAGAGGTATTCCCCCAGGACTGCGCCAATCAGGGTACCACCAACGACGGGGAAAGACAGCGGGAAATCTAAAGAGAAAATCCCGAAAAGGAGCACTCCCCCGAGCACCGCCACCTGCCAGATACGTGCGTCCTGTTTCATGGCCTAGACCTCCCGCCATCCGTGCTAAGAACACCAAGGGCAAAAGATAGACTCGCTGAGCCTCAACCTAGTAGAGACGCCCCGCCGGGGTGTCTCTACCTTCCTTGCAAGCAAAGCAGAACGAGCCGGGTACCCTCGGTTACCACCCCCCCCGCCACCAGAGGAAAACGGCGAAGAGAAAGAGACCAGCCGACCAGACCAGAAAGAGCCATAAGGTCTTGGTATTGGTTTTCTTTTCTCCCCTTCTCTCCCGCAGCTTGGTCAGGCAGAGTAACACTGCGGAAGCGAACAAAGGAAGTGAAAAGATGAACAGTAATCTTGTCATGGCCTCGCGAGCGCGCTAGAGAAGGAAAAGGAAACTAGTAATCGCGAATAAATAGGATATGAAGCTGTATATTGTAATTTTAGGAAGGAAAGTTCCAGAGCCACGATTTTCGCCTTTCGTCGTTTGCAGATTTCTTCCAAAGGAGTATAGATGTTTGGTATTGGGTTTGCAGAGTGATTGG
>JACQEL010000545.1 GCA_016200595.1 Deltaproteobacteria bacterium | reverse complement strand
AGTAATAGCACTGCCCACACCAGGGATAGGCCCAGACAATGCGGTCCCCCGGGTGCAATGGTCGGTCAGCGGCATCCTTCTCTCGCCCTGCGCCAAGCTGGACGATCCTCCCGACAATCTCATGCCCTGGCACTAAAGGGAGTTGGGAAATCTGGGTGAGTTTTCCGTGGTAGACGTGCACGTCGGTCCCACAGATAGTGGCGGCTTCCACCTTGACCAGAATCGCTCCGGGTTCGAGTGGTGGAACCGCAAGCTCGCGGAACTCCAACGGCTGGTTGTAATCGACCAGGATCGCTGCCCGGCTGGTACGTGGAAGTGCGCTCATGGTCTTCTCTCCTTTTTCCTGTCTTACGAACAGCGGGTCATAAAGGCTTCGGGCAGGTTTTTCTCGTACAGAAACACGCTCCGGCCTATCTGGTCAGCGGTCCAGGTAATGGGCTCATCGTCCGGGTCGGGGCGCGCTCGATCCCAGCTCTGCTGTCCTGTTTCAGAATGACAGAGTGATGATCCTGTTCGTCCCAACACTTGAAGTAAACTTTCCCATCGCCGCGGTCGGTTTCGACCAGGCCCGCCACGTCTCGCCAAAATTGCGTGTCACGCTCCAGATCGAGACTTCGGACTTCAACATACCCCAGTCGCCAGATACTCATGGCCGTCCCTCCTTTAGTCCAGCACGGCAATCCCGTTGATTTCGATCATCTGTTGGGGATGAAAGAGCCCCTTGACCTCGACCAGCGTGCTCGTGGGCGTGTGCTCCCCAAAGATCTGGTTAAAGACCTCCGCCGCCTTGATAAACTCGGCAACGCTGGTGACGTAGACCGTCTGTGCCACCCAGTTGCGGAAGGTGGCTCCCTCCGCTGCCAGGCAGCGCTTGAGGACCGCCAAGATCCACTCGATCTGGGCGTGCATATTGCCTTCGCCCACCAGCTCCAGGTTTTTGAGATCACCCTTGAGGGGCGCAATCCCAGAAAGGTACAGGGTGTTACCAGCCTTGATCGTTTGGGTAAAAGCATAAGTCTTGAACACCTCTTCGGCCAGATAGCCAACCGCGGGATTACTGCGCTCGATCATGGGACACCTCCTTTGTTATTTCCTCAGTGAGTCATGGATTCATTGATTCAATGGGAGAATGAACCAATGGCTCAATGTGTCAATAGCTCAATGCCTTAATTCTTGCAGCAACGCCTTGGCCTCCTGCAAGTCTGCCGTGTCAAACCCTTCAGTGAACCAGCCGTAGATCTCCGCTAACATCTGGTGAGCGTCTTTTTGCTTGCCTTGCTGCTGCCACAGGCGAGCCAGGCTCATCACAGCTCGTAACTCCAGTGACTTCGCCTGCTGCTTCCGTGCAATCTTGATGGCCTTGAGAAAACAATGCTCTGCTTCGGCCTCCACTGTAGGGTGGGCACCGCCCACCGTTCCTGCTTCAGCGGTACTCACATTTTGGTGGGCAATGCCCACCCTACCTGGAAGTGTCTCTTCGACTTGGGACTTGGGACTTGAGACTTCGGACTGCAGCGTCAGCTCACCTTTTAGCCGATACAGCTCCGCCTCGTAGTCACGCTCCCCGGTGTTCTCCACTGCAGCCAACGCTTCAAGTAGCACCGTGAGCCCTTCCTCTGTTTGCCACGCCTTTCCATACGCCTCGGCCAGTAAGGCAAGAAGATACGTCCGCCCCAGCTCTGCCCCAATGGCTCGGTTAGCAGCCAGGCTCTGACGCATCTGCGCAATCCCTTCCTCTCCCCATCCTTGCTCGGCAAGCGCCCAGCCCCGCAGACCAGTCCCCCACGCTAACCAGAGCGGAAACCCCTGCTCAGTCGAGAGGGTAATGGCTGCCTCTGCTCGCTCTTGAGCTGCCTGCCTCTCCCAGCGGAACTGATGAAGGATGGCGGCGACGCCAGAGGCATAAGCCAGGACAAGAGGATGAGCCAGCTCGTGGGCCAAAGTGAGCGCGTCGCGGCTACTCTTGAGGGCCTGGTCCGGATAGCCAAGGAACCACAGGACAGAGGCTCCATAGGAAAAGCAGCTTACTCCGAGGTCCTGCCCAAAGAGGAGAATGTCGGAGCCATGCTGTTGGGGGTTATAGAGGGCTATCCCCTGCTCTAAGTGCTCTCGGGCCGGACCAAACTCTCCCAGCATGTACAAGGTGATCCCCAATTGAAAATGGGCCTCGACAAGGAGCAGCGGGTCTTGCACGTCCTGTGCCAGGCTCAGAAGCTGCTCTCCCAACTTATGCGCCGTCTGAAACTCCGCCCGTGTAGCGTAAACACTCAACAGTCCCCACAGCACAGGGAAGATCTGAGGGGTCTCGCCTACTTGCTGACAGAGTTCCTGTGCCCTGGCATAGGCGTGTTCTACCTCCGGGGCTGCATAACCCTTGGTGATTATTAACGGTGCACCCAGGGCAATTTGCAGCGTGAGTTCTTGCTGAGCGCGTTCAGAAGTGTCAGGCAGAGTTTTGAGCAGTTCTAAAGCGGCGGTCAAGAGATTGATCGCTTCCGCATTGGCCGAACGCTGGACAGCCTGTTGCCCAGCAAGCTGTAGGTAATCCACGGCCTTCTCGGTGTTGCCACTTCTGCTGTAGTGATGGGCGAGTTCGCTATAGTTGACGACATGGTGAACGAGACTCAGCGGAAACTGGCGTCCGATGACGGCTAGCTGGTGCAAGAGCGTTGTTTCGGCTGTTGCCAATCGGTCAATACGGGCAGTGAGCACCCCTTGGACCGTGGGCGGAAGGTGGAGCGAAAAAGTAGGGTGGGTCACGACCCACCCTACCCGGGAATCTCGCTCAGTCGGCGCTTTCCCCAGACGGTAAGCGCCTCGCTCTCCGCTGAGCACCCCTTCCTCGGCTAAGGTCTGTACCACCTCTTCGATGAAAAACGGCGTGCCTTCGGTTTTCTCTAGAATGAGCTGCTTGAGACTCTTCAGCCCCGCCTCGTCGCCCAGCAGGAAGGTCAGCAGTTCCCCTACTTCGTCTTTGCCGAGAGGAGCAAGACGGAGTTTGGTATAGTACGTCTTCTGCCCCCACTCATGCCGATACTCGGGGCGGTAATTGACGAGCAGGAGGATGCGCGCCGAGGCTATACTCTCGCTCAGGGTATCAAGGAAGCCTTGCGTCTCAGTGTCTATCCAGTGCAGGTCCTCAAAGATGAGGATGACTGGTTGATTGAGACTCTCGCGCAGAAACAATCGTTTCAGCGCGTCGAAGGTGCGCCGGCGCCGAATCTGCGCATCCATCTGTTGGAGGGCTGAGGTTTGCTCTTCAATGCCGAGGAGGACGAAAAGATAGGGCAAGATGTCTTCCAGACTGCGGTCTAGCTCGAGCACTTTGCCGATGACTTTCTGCCGCCGGTTGCGCTCCTCATCGTGCGGCTGAATCTGGAAGTAGCTCTTGAGCAGTTCGATCACCGGCAGATAAGACGACGCTTTGCCATGCGAGACGGAAAAGGATTCGAGAAGGAGGCACCCACTTTGCGAGGTGAGTTTGCATTCGTAAAACAAGCGTGACTTGCCCACCCCGGGCTCGCCCATAACGCCGACAATTTGGCCATGTCCTGCTCTGGCTTGTTCTAAGGCGCGTCGTGTCTGGTCCAGTTCCGTGTGGCGCCCCACAAAACGGGTGAGACCGCGGCGAGCCGAGACTTGCAGACGAGTTCGCAGTGGGCCCGCGCCTATCACTTCGTAGATGTTAAGGGGCTCTTCCACGCCTTTGACCTGGGTCTTGCCCAGCGCCTTGAACTCAAAATAGCCAGAAGTGAGTTTGTGGGTCTGTTCGGTGACTAAAATCGAGCCAGGTGCAGCTAATTGCTCCATACGGGCGGCAAGGTTAGTCGAATGGCCGACAGGCACGTAGTCGGTCTGCAGATCTTCTTTACGAATGGAGCGGACGACGACTTCCCCGGTATTTACGCCGACGCGCATCAGCAGCGGAGGCCGGCCCTGCTCGCGCAGCTGGTCACTATACCGCCGCATCTCCTCTTGCATGCGCAGGGCAGCAAAGAGCGCCCGCTGGGGATGGTCTTCATGCGCTATGGGCGCGCCGAACAAGGCAAAAATGCCATCCCCGAGCGCTTGCGCCACATAGCCTTCATAGCGATGCACAGCATCCATCATAATGTGCAAAGCCGGGTCGATAATAGCGCGGGCTTCTTCAGGATCGAGTCCTTCAATGAGCGCCGTCGAGCCCTTGAGGTCGGCAAAGAGGGCAGTGATGGTCTTGCGCTCGCCATCGGGAACCGCACGCCCCTTCATCGCCGCCTGCTCAGCGAGAATGCGCTCGGCCAAGTGCTTAGGCGTGTAGCTGACTGGGGGCTGGGTGCTAGGTGCTAGGTGCTGGGGACTGGCAACTGGGAACTGAGAACTGGCAACTGCCGACTGCCGCGTGAGCGGCGCGCCGCACTCGTTGCAGAATCGGCTCCCCGCTGGATTCACACGGCCACAG
>JACQEL010000047.1 GCA_016200595.1 Deltaproteobacteria bacterium | reverse complement strand
TTCGGGTACCAAGTCATTGCGAGCGCAGCGAAGCAATCTTTGCGTGTAGGAGAGATTGCTTCGTCGCCGGAGTTTATCCTGAGCGCAGTCGAAGGGGCTCCTCGCAATGACACATGTCTCCGGTTTGCAGACACGCTCTAAGGGTAGGCCGGGATAAGGCCACAGGCCGTTCCCGGCACCGTCTGGGCTGGCCTGCGCCGGAAACGCTCCGCTTATTCCGGCCTACGTAACTGAAAGCTAAAAGCTGAGGGCTGATAGCTTCCTTGCTTGACAGCCGCATACCCCAATGCCACCATGCCGCCGAGATTTTCCCCAAGGAGTAGGGCATTGAGCAATGTGAGAGAGTTTATCGGTGGTAGTCAAGAACTGGTTTGCGCGCCTCTCTTGCCGCTGATTGCCGGACAGGCCGCCCAAGCCGATAGCACGCGCAGTGTGGACCCGGCGGTGATTCAGGCGCTCAAGCAAACTGAGGTCATGCGACTCTCGGCCACGCGCAATATCGGCGGCGTGGAAGCGGGGATCGGCGCGATAGCGCGCGAACTAGAGGCCGTGGCTGGCTGTTGCGCTTCTACCGCTTGGGCCCTGTGGAATCATCTCTGCGTCTTTCATTTTATCTGCGCGCAACTTGGCCCAGCCGGAATCGAGATCCTGAAAGGCATGGTCGCAAAGCGCGAGTGGGTGAGTTTCCCGGCCGGAGCCGGCACCAGCGTGCACGGCCGCGCTGTCGGCGACCAGATTATCATCGACGGCCGCGCCAGCTTTGCCTCCGGCTCGCGCTATGGCGAATGGGCAGCCTGCTTGTTTGCGCTCGCTCCAGAGACTCCCCAACCTAGTGCTAAACCTGATCTGCGTTTCACCGTTGTCCGCACCGATGCTCCGGGTGTGTCTATCGATCCGACGTGGTTCGCCATGAGCCTGCGCGCCTCGGCTACCGACCATATTAATTACCAAGCGGTGGCGGTACCGGTCTCACTCATGCGACCTTTCACCTTCGACTTCCGTTACCAATTCCGTGATCCTGCTACACCGGTAATTGCCCATCGCTATCGCGAAGATTGGGTTGCCCTGTCAGTACTCTGGCTCGGCGCGCAGGCGGTCGGGCTGGCGAGCGCGGCGCTGGACGAGGCGTGTAGCGACCTGCAGGGACGAGTTGCCATTTTCGGCGTGAAAGTAGCGGAGCGGTCAGCCGTGCAACTCAATCTTGGCCAGGCGGCCGCGGCCATCTCCGCCGCGCGAGCGGCCGTCTATACAGGTTGTGCAGAGACGGATACGCGAATCGCAGCAGCCCTCACGCCGACTGAGGCTGACTACTTACGCCAGTTAAGCTACCCCATGCTTGCTCTCCGTCTCTGCGATGAAGCGATGCGCCTGGTCATGCGGGTACAAGGCGGAAATGGGCTACGTGAGGGTGGCTCGTTCGAGCGGCGTTATCGTGACTTTCAAGCGCTGCCGCTCCATATTAACGCTCATCCGGACCGAGTGGCGGAACTCGTGGGCAAATTCGTGCTGGGGCTCACCAACGACGCACCCTTTCAATAGGTGGACCCTTTCTCTCTGACAGGTTGGTGGTGGACCCTCGTGGCGGGTTTAATTGAGTTCGATCCACCTCTCTCGTGCAGGTTCAGGAAACCTCTCGGGGAAAAAGCCGTTCCTTCTCCCCCTGAGAGGGCTAGGGTGAGGGAAAAACACCGGACACAATCGTGGCCAAACACATCCTCATCTCCCGGCTGAAGCCTCCAGCCTCTCGCCTTCTTCATTGACTGCATTCATCGTTTCCGAGAACTCCCAGCCTCCTAGACTCTGAGACTCACAGGAACCCAATCCCCTCGGATTGCACTCCGTTCCATCCGGACTACAGCACTTGGCTTGCCCACCGCTCTCTTGGCCACTATAGTGCCAACATGACGAGGGAAGCGATCTTGACGGCGGTTGAACGCATACGGGACCGTGTTCGCGCCAATCAGTTCCGCCTTTCCAAGCATGTGGTGAAGCGTATGGATATACGAGGGCGGTCGCTGACAGAAATCCAGACGGTGGTTGTGACTGGTGAAGTCATTCGCGACTATCCAAATGAGAAACCGTATCCCGAATACCTCTTTCTTGGGTATCCGCATGGCCCGCAAGATCCGTGTTACGTCGTGGTTGCGAGTAACGGTGAGACCGTTCTCGTAACCGTTCATGACTACGACCCAGAAGTGTACGAACTTGATCATCACACTCGGAGGACAACATAATGCACTGCGTAGTCTGCAAACAGGGGGAGACGAGTTCACAGAGAGTGACAGTCGAACGGCATAACCAAGCCGGAGAGCCGATTGCCGTGATTCACAATTTCCCGGCTGAAGTTTGCACGGTCTGTGGCGAGGAATACTATGCGGCCGAGGACTGGCAAGCGGTAGATCAGCTTTTGGCGCAATCGCCGCTTCGCGTCGCGCAGGTGCCCATTTATGAATTACGCTCTCCATAGAGAAGCGGCAGTTTGGTAGTTTGGTAGCCTGCAGGCACTCCAGGAACCCAATCCCCGGATTCCATTGCCTTCCATCCAGGCTCCCTCGCTGGTGCGATCAGAGTACGTCACTATGCAGGTCCGACCTCATTTCCCATCTCACAAATTGTAGCAATTGGGTGGGTCTTGACCCATCCTACGTCACTCAGGATGCAGTCCGGCAAGCGTTAGCAAACGCCGTAGATTGACCATCTTGTGTTGGTTCATTTGCAGTGTATCAATTGTGGCGCGTCCTGTCGGTGTCAGCCCGACAATGAACGTAAAATCATCACTCCAGGCAAAGTGATCTTCCCAGCGCTGCCTTCTCGGGTTGAAGAGGCGTACGAGGACACGATTCAGCGCATCAACGCCTTCAGTCTTGTTATATTTGTGGCCGTTGCAAGCCGGGCATGAGAGTGCGAGGTTCTGTCTACGGGTTCTCCCGCCTTTCGCACGCGGCAGAATATGCTCTACGGCAAACGAGCCAGGCACAAAGCCGTCCGGCGTGTGACAGTATTCGCAGCGCCCTCCCGCCCGTGCGTGCACAGCCCGTCTCTGTGCCAGGGTAACGCGCTCAGGAGTCATCCTGATGTGGGTCGATAGCCAACTGTTGCATCAGTTGCTGTGGCGAGACGCGCCGCAACCGTGCGAGTGCAATGAGGGCTCGTACTCTGTCATTCCAGAGGGTGATAATCTCTTCTACATATTGCAAGAGTTCGGCGTGCTCGGCTGGTGTCAGTCGCTCCTGCTCTCTTTTGGTGCGCAACTCGTCATACCGGTGTTGGCGCTCCGCTGGCAAGGAGCGATTGATTCTGCGGAACAGGGCGGTTTCTTGCTTGGTCAGACGTGGCAGGTTGCGGACGGGTATGATGGAGGTTTGTAACGCCTGCCGCATGGCCGAGGGCGCTTTTTTTTGCCGCGCTTTGGGAGCAGTATTGTACGCAGTTGCTAATCTCTCATCAACGATCATCGTAGCGCTTCGTGTCGCCATAGCCTGCTCTCGCATCAAACTCTTTAGAGCCTTGTCCGGTCAGTTGTGCCATGTCTCCTTCTTCCGGGCAATGGTGTCACGTTCGCGTTTTTTGCGACCCCTGGATGTTCTTCCTGCCGCTTCGCACGCTCTCTGTTTCTCGGTTTTCTCTTTCCCTCCAGCCTGCAGCCTTCTTCGCTCCCATTCCTCATTCGTCATTTTCTGATAATTCCTGTAGCCCGGACGCAGTCCGGGAAACGATCCTCCCGGATTACACGAAGCCTGTCCTGAGTCCTGAGCCCTTCGACAAGCTCAGGACAGGCCTGTCGAAGGATCGAAGGGTTCCATCCGGGCTACAACACTCATCTTGGCCTACGGGCCTAGTAGCGACAGGTCAAGGCCTACGCTACGGTGTCTGTATGAAAATTATCGCTATACGAGAAACATTTACAGACCAGTGGGTAGCCACGAAGGTGCTCAAAGTCGATAAAGCCAATGTCCCGATCGCGGGCGAGGTCATTGCCCACGGCCCGAAGAAACAGCAAGTGTACAGGGCGGCCAAGCAGTACCGTGCCCAGGATCCAACGGCCAGGATGTTCATCTTCTTTACTGGTGATCCGATTCCTGCCGGGGTGGAGGCGATGCTTGGCCTCGGCTAGTCGGATCAAGGGACGCCTCGCCCACGGTGGCCTTTTGCTAGTTCCAGTCACAATCCAGGGACAGGACTTCGAGTTTTTGATTGACACCGGAGCCGCATACACCGCACTCAGTAAGGAGATGATTGCCTTTCTTGGTTTTTCTCTCACCCCGCAGCGGACCGTGCTCATTGCGCCAGCCCAGGGACACACGTTCCGTACACCATTACTGACCATTCCCGAATTACAGATTGGAGGCTTTCGGCTCGCCCAGGTTACCGCCATTCTGCTGGAGTTCCCGCCTGCTTTGAAGTTGGATGGAGTGTTAGGGATGAATGTCCTCAAGCAATTTCGGACGACAATCGAAGCAGACACTGCCACGCTCGTTCTCCGCCCCGAGACTCGTTAGACTCCGAAGACTCTTGGTAATTCCGCACTCCGAACTGTCTTCGACTCCGAACTTTCTGTGACGCTCAGGCGCTTAGACTTTTAGACTGTTTGTGACTTCGGACGCCGGACGGTTTCATCCGGGCTACGGCACTCGTTGAAGGTCTAGCCGGTCAGCTCACTCCTCCTGACCTCAAGGAAGGGGCGTGCCGACTGCCGAGTCTTCCACCCAGCATTCGTAGCTATCAGCATTGCGCAAGGGAAGCGCCGAACTAATAAACCCTGGGTGCCCTGCTCCTGTATATACTCCCGATATTCTTGCTCCTAGTGACCCACTATAATAGGAAACACAGTTATATGCGTCGTCATTGGTATGGATCGAGATGTGAGTAAATTCGTGCACCATGACACCAGCCATTGACGGCTTATCGGGTATGGTGATCGCTGCTAGATCGGGCAGTACAGGCCGGCTGAAAAAGTCCGTACAAAGCCCGATCAGAGGACCTTCGCCCTCGGGGGGAGGAGAAGCGTAGGCAAACCGTCCCTCTGCACACGAAGCACCCGCAGTCGTGTCAGCCTTGAGGTCTTTTACGGCCTCGCTGATGGAGCTAGCCGTAAAGACGCCGAGGCCTTGGATGTGGATATTCACGTCCGTGCCGCCTACCTTACCGCTCAACATATCGAGGGCAGTCTTGGCCAGGCCGAAAAACGCCAGGGCATCTATAGTGTATTCTGCCCCCGTAACAATGTCGGCAATGCCGTCAAGGCCGAGGCCGGCCAGTATGTCTGCAAACGCCACGAATCTCGCGGTACCGAACCACTTTTCCAACCTTGCCTTGCTTCGTGAGGCTTCGACCAAAGCATCGAAGGCCAGAAGACCGCCGACAAAGCGTGTGACGTCGGCAGTCACCTTCGATACCTCGCCAAGCACGTGCCGGTAGTTCAAGACCCGCTGGCCCTGAGCTATGACTTGATTGTAGGCGGCGACTAGTAGCTCAGGAATGGTTTCGTGACCGCTCGGATCTCTCCGGTTGACCGGATTCTCGGCGGCGTACAGGTAGGGGTTGAGCGAGAGCGGATCACTCGGATCGCCGAGTTCTGAATCGCGCGAGAGAAAGCCGCCGGTGCGCGGATCATAGTAGCGGGCACGGAGGTAGCTCAGCCCTGACTCGGGGTCGCTCTCCTCACCCGCGAAGCGATGCGGAATGCCAGAGGTGCCGGTATGACTCAGCACTCCCCCATACGCTTGATAGTCGAAGGTATCACTCACTGCGCCCGTCGTTCCGGTCAGTGCTCGTGTTGATCCGAGAGCATCGAAATGACGATATTGCGTCACGCCATTGTCGCCCATCTGCAGTAACTGCGAGCCATAGACAAAGCTGCGGTTCACGCCTGCCCCGCTCTCGCGCACGATCTGCGAAAAGCCCGTCACGTTGTCGCGGTCGACCAAGAAGGTGTCTGGTCCGCCCGCCCCATCCTTTGCCTGCCGTTGCACCCGCCGTCCGGCGGCATCGTACGTGAAAGTCACGCCTCCACCCGTCACGAGTTGGTTATCGGCGTTGTAGGTATACGTCAGCGGCGCTGCCGGTGGACCGCTCGTAATTCGGTTTCCGGCTGCGTCATAGCCATCCACCGACTCGAACGTCACGGTATTGGCGCTGTCGAGATGGCGCTCATGCGTCACGCGGCCGAGCGTGTCGTACTGATATTCGACATGCGATCCGTCGTTGCGTGCGACGTTCGTCACGTTCCCGAGCGTATCACGCGAATAGGTTTCACCAGTGAGAATCGTGTTGCTGGGACTAAGGTCAGTGATCGCGGAGATCCGACTGCGCCAATCATACGTGATCCGGCTCGTCACGCCGTTTGGCCTGGCGATCGCGGTCACATTCCCAGCCGCGTCATAACTCTGCGTCGTCACGCCACCGTTGGCATCCGTGATCTGCGTCGCACGATTCAGCGCGTCGTAAGCATACTGGGTGACAAGCTCACTCGAAGCGTCACCATGCGCGATGAGGGTCCGATTGCCTATTACGTCGTAGGCATAGCGCACGTAGCGGCCATCGGGTCCGGTCACGCGCACCAGCAGCCGTGTCTGCGGGTCGTAGTCGATCGTCGTCGTTCCGCGCGTGTCAGTCATTGTGGCAAGATGTTGGTCGGTCGTGTAAGTAAAGCTCTGCGTCGCGCCGCCAGCGAGCCCGACGCCGGTGAGACGACCACTGGTGTCGTATTGGTACTGAATAGTTTCTCCTTTCCCATTGGTGCGAGTAAGGACGTGGCCAGCGGCATCGTATGAGGCCGTCTCCGATTCACCCATCGGATACGTGGTCTTGATGAGGCGGCCAGCGGCATCGTATGCGAAGCGCGTTGTGTTGCCGTTAGCGTCGGTTGTGGCCGTGCGCTGGACTGCGCCTTGATAGTCGTGGCGCGTAATGTGCCCGAGTGGGTCGGTCACCGAGAGCAAGCGCCCAAGTATATCGTAGGCGTACGTCGTAACGTTGCCTGCGGCATCGGTGAACTGCACGATGCGGCCGGCAGCATCGTAGACCCGGGATTCTGTCGTCCCGTCAGCGAACGTCGTCTTGGTCTGTCGATTTAATGCGTCGTAACTGAACTGCGTTGTCCGACCAGCCGGGTCAGTGACGGCAGTCTTGTTTCCATTAGCGTCATACTGAAAGACCGTCTGTCCGCCGAGGGCATCCGTGACGGTGGTCAACTGTCCTGCCGCATCGGAGCTAAAGCGGGTTGCGTGCCCCAACGCATCAGTCACCTGCACAAGCCGGCCAGCGGCGTCGTACGAGCGCTGTTCGGTTGAGCCGTCCGGCCGCTGCGTCGAGATCGGTCGGTTCGCAGCGTCGTAGGTCCGGTTCACCACGTTGCCTACGGCATCGGTCACAGTCAGAGTGTTACCAACTGCATCGTAGGTCTGCTGCAGCGCAGCGCCGCTCCCAGGCGTGCCAATAGCCGTCAGCCGGCCCACCGCATCGAACGTCACCGGCACCTGCTCACCAGAGGCGATTGTGACTTTGGAGATCTGCCCTGCGGCGTCGTAGGTAAACGACCGTTGCAGACCACCAAGCCCTGTGACCACGATCCGGTTCTTGGCGTCGTAGCTCAGCGCCCACCCGGGCCCGCTTGCACTGTGTTGGGACAGCAGGTTGCCATTGTTGTCGTACCCCATTTGCGTGGCAGTGCCTAACGGATCGGTCAGTTGGGTGCGTCTGCCCGCACTGTCATATTGGATCTTGGTGGTGGTATTCGGTGGGTCGGTCAGTGAAGTCATGTTTCCTGCGCTATCGTAGGTTGACGCCGTGACCTGCCCAAGTGCATTGGTCGTTCGGATGAGGCTGCCTTGGGCATCGTACGCCATTGTCGACGTATTCCCACGGGGATCAGTTATGGTCAGTGGCCGTCCATTCGCGTCGCGTGTGTAGGTTGTGGTCCGTCCTAACGGATCGGTCCAGGTCAACAAATTTCGCTTGTTATCGTATGTCCTTGTGATCGTCTGCCCAAGGGGATTGGTACTGGTGAGTTGATTACCCACACTATCGAAGGTTGCGGTCGAGCGGTGGCCTAATGCATCGGTCGTTGCGACGACGTTGCCGGCGGCATCATACTCCACGACGGTCGTGCGCCCGAGCTGATCGGTAATCACTTCCTGTCGGGTGTTGAGGTTGTGGGTGTAGGTGACCCGATTGCCTTGGGCATCGGTTTGGGCAATCAAGCGCCCAGTTGCGTCGTATTCGTTCCGAATGGCCGGGCGGTTGAGCGGATCAATGATTTGTAACAACCCATGGGTGCTGTTGTAGGAGAACCGCGTCACATTGCCCAGTTGATCGGTGTGACTGATCAAGTCCCCATTGGCATTGTACGCATAGTTCTGACTCTTGCCATTCGGATCGGTAATTTGCGTAATCCGCCCCAGAGCATCACGGGTGAATGTCACACTCTTGCCGGCAGAATGCAGAATGCCGTTGGGACCGAACGTCAAGGTGTTTCCGTTCAGATCCGTCACTTTCCGGACTCCTTGCGTGCGGTGAATTTCAATCTGTGTCCCATCAACCGTGGTGTAGCGGAAGAGTTGGGGAGTGTAGGTGTTCAGCGTGGTGTCATCGACCAGTTCATCTTCGACTCCCGCATTCAGGATCGCAAGGCTGTTGTTGGCCAGCGCCTCGAGCTTCCCTAACGTACCTGGGCGCGGCGTAAAACCTGTCACCGAAGTGAAGTCGAGCCCGCCTAACCCCGAGGTTGGCGACACCTGCATGTCGAACTCTTCAACTTTACCGTCAGGCAGGGTGAGGCTGACCTTATGGGCGTCCGTGGGCCATAGGGTGATGACTGCTCCCGACTGGCCACGCACCCAGCCTGTGCCGAGCACCCGATTGGTGCGAATGCGCATCGTTTGGACATCCAACCGCCAGCCAATGCCGAAGTCCCCTTGGCCTTTGTCTCGGCTATCGTAGGTGCGGTTGATCGTGATCGGAATACCGGACAAGGGAATGCTGAGATCCTGGAAGGTAATAGTGAAGAGTCCCACCTTTTGTTCACGCGTCACTTGTACGGTCACGCTGGCGGTGGCGGTGTTCCCCCCGCGATCAAAGACAGTGAGCTGGAGAGTGTAGAGGTCGTTAATCAGTAGGGTCGGATCGAGACTGCTGAGCACCCCATTGGTGACAGGCGAGGAACTCGTCGCCAATAGCGTAAAGTTGGTGTCTCCAGCCACCGCATAGGCCAGTTCATACTTTAAGAAATTGGCGTCAGTTGCAGTGCCTATCACATTCACCGGCGCAGTGACCTCTTGATCGTTGGCCGGCGCGGTGATCGCCGCTGTCGGCAGCGTCGAGTCGCCTGCCACTTTCGCCCGGACGGTGAGTACACTACTCCCCATGATGCCGCTGACAGACGCCTTGATGGTCGTGGTCCCATCAGCCGCGCCGGTAGCGACGCCCATGGGTGAGATCGCAGCAACCGATGGACTACTACTCGTCCAGGTCACAATCGCCGTGAGGTTCTGGCTCGTCCCATCGTTGAAGACACCGGTTGCGGTGAAAGGTTGGTTCTGTCCGACCAGGATGATTGGACTCTCGGGATCAACGACAATCGACGCCAAATCGGCGAGCGAGACCGCGCCGGTCGAGATCACCAGGTTGACCGCCGTGCCCGCTGCTACCACTGCTCCAGCAGCCGGCGTCTGACTGATGACTCTACCCGCGGGCACCGTGTTACTAGGCGCGGTCGTCACGGTCCCTAGCGTCAAACCTGCATTAGTAATGGCGGATTGGGCCGCAGCTTGGGGTTGCCCTACTACATTGGGGATGATGATCCCCTGTGGCCCTGATGAGATTACCAGATTGACCGCTGCTCCCGTTGCCGCCACACTTCCCGCCGCCGGCGTCTGACTGATGACGTTGCCCGCAGGCACTGTGTCACTGGGCGCGGTCGTCACGATCCCCACGGTCAAACCGGCCGCCGTGAGCGTCGTTTGCGCTGCTGCCTGGGGTTGCCCCACTACATTCGGGACGGTGACAGGATCCCCCACGGTGGCTGTGAAGTTTTGCAGCGAGAATAACCCCGTCTGGTCCTGTACACGCACCACAACCGACTGCGCCCCGCGTTGGCTGCTCGTCGGCGTCCACTGGATCAGCCCCGTCGCGGTATTGATCGTCATGCCCGTGGGCGCGGTGGGCAGTGAGAAAGTCAGTACGTCATCAAGGTCAGGATCGTGCGCTTGCACGCCGTACGTGTACGGCACTCCCACGGCCGCAGCAGTTACCGGG
>JACQEL010000584.1 GCA_016200595.1 Deltaproteobacteria bacterium | reverse complement strand
CGATATTTTCGCCGGACGCTGGGGCGGCGTCCGGTTGTCCTGCCATTTGTGATGGAGATGTGATTGTGCGGAAGAGGGGTGGACAATGGCGGCGGGGCGTAAGCCACAACCACAAGAACGGGCCTTCGGGGATGAGGTAATCGGGGTCGCGGGCGCGGCTCTCGCGGTTTTTTTCATCCTGGCGTTTTACTCTTACCATCCCGGTGACACTCAAGCCAATCAAATGGGATTGGTTGGGCAGGTCGTCGCCGACTTTGTCTGTCCGATGCTGGGCAAGGCGTGCTACCTCCTGCCCGGCGCGCTGTTCTATGGCACGGCTGTGCTGTTACATGTTTTGCCGTGTCCCGCGCCCTTCTCCCAGCTGGTATCCTTCCTGTTTTTCACCCTAGCCGCGGCGACTTTCTTAGCGCTTCGCTATGAGGGACCGCACGTCCAAGTCGTTGAGGCCGGAGGCTGGGTTGGTGGATTTGTCGCGGTCCATTTGCGCGCGGGCTTAAGCCAGCAAGGTGCGTATGTGGCCTTGTTCCCGCTGCTCCTTGCCTCGTTCATGGGCGTCACGCGTTTCTCCCTGCACTGGGCTGGCGCTGGCATCGTGAATAGCGTAGTTGCCTTGTTCACCGGGAGTTGGGCTGTCGTGTTGAGTGTAGGCCATTTCCTCTCAGCTTTATTCCGACGGCGCCCCACTGAGCCGGCCCCTTTGCCAGCTAAATCGCGCGGCTCCCGTAAAGAGACTGCTACCAAGAAGGTTCCAGCCCGACCAGTTCAACAGGAGGATGATGAGGAAGAAGAAGCGGAAAAACTACCGCCGATCATCATTAGCCGACCCGCTCCAGCAGCACCGCCAGCCAAGTCTGTCCCGGAGAAACGACCGGCAGTGCAACCGCCGATAGAGAGTGCAGGGAATGGCAAGCCGTACGTCTTCCCCCCTATCCCTTTGCTCGACCCCCCAGTGCGATTGGCGGTGAAGGTCGATGAAGATGCGCTCCATGCCAGTTCGCGTATCCTGGAAAGCAAGCTGGGTGACTTCGGGGTCGAAGGCAACGTGGTTGCGGTCCGTCCTGGTCCAGTGATCACCACCTATGAATTCGAACCCGCTCCCGGGGTGAAAGTGAACCGGATTGTCTCATTGGCCGATGATCTGCAGATGGCATTGCGTGCCGTGTCAGTGCGTATCCTGGCCCCGATTCCGGGCAAAGCCGTGGTAGGCATCGAGGTGTCGAATCCCCGGCGCGAGAAAGTCTGCCTGCGGGAGATTCTCGATAGCCCAGGATTTCAGCAGTCGGAATCGCCTTTGACCCTCGCGCTGGGCAAAGACACCGTCGGGAACGCTATTGTCGCCGACCTGGCGCGCATGCCGCACCTGCTGGTGGCAGGGGCAACCGGTATGGGAAAATCGGTGTCTCTCAATGTGATGATCATGAGCCTGCTCTACCGCGCGTCTCCCCGGGATGTCCGGTTCATTATGATCGACCCCAAAATGCTCGAGTTGTCGCTGTATGAGGAATTGCCACAGCAGCTTTCCCATGTCATCACCAATCCCAAAGAAGCCGGGGCTGCACTGCAAGAAGTGGTGCGGCGCATGGAGCTCCGCTACAAATTGCTCAAAGATAAAGGCGTGCGTAATATTGCGGCGTACAACCGGGCGGTGGAGACCGGACAGCCTGGTCCCAACGGGGTGATCAGGCTTACTGAGGTTGTGCAGGAAGACGATGAGGATGATGACTCGCCGGCGATGCCGCGAGTGGCAAACGCCGAACAGGGACTCAGCCATCAGCGGTTGCCTTATCTCGTCGTGATTGTCGACGAATTAGCGGATCTGATGTTGACCGTCGGACGAGAGATTGAAGAGCCGATAACCCGCCTGGCGCAAATGGGCCGAGCCACGGGCATTCATCTCATCCTGGCCACACAGCGGCCGTCGGTTGATGTCATTACCGGTCTGATCAAAGCCAACTTTCCCGCCCGGGTCTCGTTTCAGGTGTCGTCACGGGTTGATTCGCGCACGATTCTTGATGCCATTGGCGCCGAACGGCTCCTGGGTGAAGGTGACATGTTGTTCTTGCCACCGGGGAGCGCGAAGCCGCAGCGCATCCACGGCGCCTATGTCTCCGAGCCGGAGATTCGCAAAGTCGCCGCTCACATCAAGAAACAGGGCAAGCCGGTGTATGACTCCCAGTTCGTTGCGGCGCTAGAGAAGGCGCGGAGCGAGAAGGGTGGCGACGGTGGAATGGAAGAGGACGACTATGATGAAATGTACGAGCAGGCGCGGGACCTAGTCATGGAAAGCCGCCAGGCGTCGATCTCCTGGCTGCAGCGCCGTCTGCGGGTCGGCTATAACCGCGCCGCGCGCATGATTGAGCGCATGGAACGTGAGGGGTTGATCGCACCGGCCGACGAAGCCGGCAAGCCGCGTGAAGTGCTCATGCAGGCCGGACGGCGGGAGTGAAGAAAACGCGGAATGCTGAATGCTGAACGATGAATTAAAGAAATGCACGCCCTTTTTGCTCGTCAGATGTTCTATACTCTATAACTATGCGAAGAATGGTTTTAAGCTCTATCCTTATCCTTCTTGTTTTTTGTTCATCATTCATCATTCATCGTTCATCATTTGCCGCGGCAGCGGTTCCTGACATCGTCCAACGTCTGCAAGCACGCTATGATTCTACCCAGGGGTTTCGCGCCGATTTTACCCAGGAAGTCGAGTCCGCGACGCTAGGCCAAAAGGTCGAATCGCACGGCACCGTCGTGTTTAAGAAGCCCGGTCGTATGCGCTGGGAGTTCGCTGAACCGCCGCAGACCCTGGTATCAGACGGAAAATTCTTCTGGTTCTATCAACCGGCGGAAAAGCAGGTACTCAAAACCCCTTTTCAGCAGGCGTTCAGTTCGACTACCCCAGCCTCATTCCTCCTGGGAGTCGGTCGGCTCGATCAGGATTTCACTGCGGCTCTCATCGGCGAAACTGCGGATAGCTACCAGTTACGCCTGACACCGAAGAAAGATCCTGAGGCGATCGGTTTGCTCGATCTCGTCGTGAGTGCCAAGACCTTTGATATCGTACAGACGACGGTCACTGATCCCTTGGGCAACGTCACCCGCCTGCAGTTCTCAAACATTGACCGCAAAGCTTCCCTCGATGATGCCCTCTTTCATTTCACTGCGCCGCCCGGCGTTGATGTGATTGAAGCGATGCCGGCTTCTTGATAGCCTCCGCGCGTAAAACGTAAAGCGTAAAACGTAAGAAGGAGGGGGCGGAGAGGTTACGTTTTACGTTTTATTCGTTATGCTTCATTACGTTTTCTAGAGGAGGCAACTATGCGATTAGCCGGAAAAGTAGCGTTGATCACTGGCGCTGGTTCTGGTCAGGGGCGGGAAGCCGCCGTACTGTTTGCCAGAGAGGGAGCCAAAGTCGTCGTCACCGATGTCAACGAAGAGGGGCTCAAAGAAACGGTGGAGATGGTCAGATCGGCTGGTGGAGAAGCGGCGGGGCGACGGGTCGATGTCGCCGATGCCGCGCAAGTACAAGATGGGGTCGCCTTGGCCGTGCGTTCGTTCGGTGCCCTCAACGTGTTGTACAACAATGCCGGCGTGTATCTGCGCGGCCAGGATGGACCGGTCACTCGGGTGGAAGAGGACATCTGGGACACAGTCCTGACGGTGAACCTCAAGAGTATGTTCTTGTGCTGCAGGTACGCGATTCCGGAGATGATCAAAGTCGGTGGCGGTTCTATCGTCAATACTGCCTCGGTGGCCGGTTTGGCTGGCACCAACTTCCATGCTTATTCTGCCTCAAAAGGAGGCATGATCGCGCTGAGCCGCTCCATCGCGACCACCTACGCGCCGCAGAACATTCGTTCCAATGTGATCTGTCCGGGATTTATTGAAACCCCTATGACCGCCGAGATTTCCGGCAGCCAGCGGCTGCTGCAAGCCTATATAGAAAGCACTCCCTTGCATAAGGCCGGTAAGCCGCTCGACATTGCCTACATGGCATTGTATCTGGCGTCGGACGAAGCTGCCTTTGTCACTGGCGGTGTGTTTATCGTCGATGGTGGAGTGATGGCACGGTAGCCAGTCCGAGGTCCGAGGTCCGAAGTCCGGGGTCCGGGGTCCGAGGTCCGAAGTCCGAGGTCCGAGGTCCGAAGTCGGAAATTGTCGGGGCTTGATGTAGCAAGCTCTCTCTCAGGAAGGAACGAACTATGCAAGATTTATCCGGTCGAGTAGCAGTGATCACTGGCGGGGCGAGTGGCATCGGTCTGGCGACGGCGCGGCGGCTGGCGGGCGAGGGGATGCGTATTGTCTTGGCGGATGTTCAGCAAGATGCGCTGGACAAGGCTGTGCAAGAAATCCAAGGCTTGGGGGTTGAGACCCTAGGGGTGCAGACCGACGTTGGTGAGCTCAAGCAGGTGCAGACACTGGCAGATAAGACGTTTGCGCGCTTTGGCGCTGCACATCTGGTGTTTAACAATGCGGGGGTGGCGATCTTCGGTCCGATCCAGGAGATGAAGCACGAAGACTGGGAGTGGGTGCTGCGGGTGGACCTGTGGGGCGTCATTCATGGCGTCGAGGCGTTTGTCCCGCGCCTGATCGCCCAGAATCAAGGCGGACACATTGTGAACACCGCGTCATTTGCCGGGCTCGTTCCTAACCAGGGTCTGGGCGTGTACTGTGTGGCAAAATATGGAGTGGTAGGGCTGTCCGAATGTCTGTCCCGTGACCTTAGACCGCACGGCATTGGGGTCTCGGTCTTATGCCCGATGGTGCTCCAGACCAACATCGAAAAGTCCGAGCGCAATCGCCCGGCGGAACTCGGTGGGTCGCAGGCGTCCAGGCCGCGCACGCAAGAGGAACAAGCGAACCTCAGGGGTCGTGTACTCACACCCGAACTGGCAGCGGAGAAAGTTGTCAACGCAGTAAAGAAGAGTGAACTCTACATCCACACTCATGAAGAAGCCCGCGCTTATATTCGTCGGCGCTTTGAGCGCATCGACCGGGCGTTTGAGGGCTGAGCCGCTGCCATCGTCTACCCCGATCGGCACTTGGGTAGAGAGTCCATCATAATCCGTGTAGACTGGAGCGCAGCTCACAGCGGAGAACCGAGAATCGATTGCTACTTGGCGGCTAACGACCGCGAAAACCCCAGCAGTTCTCATTATGGATAGAAATGAGCCAGCGCAGTAGGCCGGGATAAGG
>JACQEL010000583.1 GCA_016200595.1 Deltaproteobacteria bacterium | reverse complement strand
TGCCAGTCCGCATCCTGCCTTCTGAAGGCGGGCAGGACTGACATGCTCGACGGAGTGGAGCACGGTCGCTTTCAAGGTATAAGATAACCAGCGAAGAGATGGGAATACCTCGTCGCCCTTCCGGAGAGGGAAAAGTTCCTTTTTCCTGTGGACCGGAAAAACCTGGGCGTTGGTCTATGTCTGTGAGGGCAAAGTAATCCTGTCCGCTCGTATGACGAAAGGGGAAGATAGCTATGCAGTGTCCAAAAACGCAGTGGATCGCTCTTTGGTGTTTAGCTTCAGGACTGGTCTTTCTCTGGGCGGCACCCCTAGTCTTGCCGGGAACGGCGCATGCTCAGAGCGGTAGCGCGTCATCCCCTGGGGGTATGTCGTCCTCTGCGACTCAGTCTTCGGCTGCCG
The DNA here is from genome assembly GCA_016200595.1 of Deltaproteobacteria bacterium. GTDB lineage: Bacteria > Desulfobacterota > Binatia > Bin18 > Bin18 > JACQEL01. The sequence goes on along the minus strand of JACQEL010000583.1, from coordinate 35,568 downwards.
CGTTGGGTCAAGTGCCCGTCGAGCAATATTGGACCCCGCGGCGACTTCTCAACGCCAAGCCGGTGGAGTTGCATCCACAAGTGGGCGCGAATGGACTCCCGATTGCACCTCAAGGCCTGGCTGATACTGCCTTGCCCGAAGGTGAGAGCGGGGCACCACCCTCAGTGAAGGTCCCGCCAAATGCGGGCAAGGTGCTCATCCCACCGACCCTGCTGCCGACCCTGCCGGTGCAAACCGGAGTCATGCCTTTCGCCACTAGCAACTTTGGGGCTTACTTCACGACGAGTCGAGTCTTTCCCGCTAATGCAGTACAAAAATATCCTTACAGCACCGCTGGCAAACTGTTCTTCACTATTCAGGGTGTGGGCAACTTCCTCTGTTCGGCTTCTGTTCTTAGACCGCGCATTGTGGTCACCGCTGGCCACTGTGTCGCCGAAGCCAGCACCAACCCTGCCTTGCGCCACTTCTATACGAACTGGCTGTTCATCCCGGCCTATAAGAATGGGAAGGCACCCTACGGGACATGGACGGTCAGCGGCGCTTCGGTCACGAACACCTGGTATTTCTCGGACGGCTCAGTCCCGAATGCGCAGGATGTGGGGCTGCTCGTTATGAACGATCAGTTTATTGGCAGTGCGGTCCAGAGAATCGGCGATGTCACGGGATGGCTCGGCTGGCAAACCAATGCACTGAGCAACAACCACATCACGGTGCTCGGATACCCCGTCAATCTCGATCGTGGCTTGAAAATGGCACAGACCACCGCCCAGACGTTCGAGTCAGGGGGGAATAACACCTATATCTACGGCTCGGCGATGCGCGGGGGCGTGAGTGGCGGTCCCTGGATTCAGGACTTCGGCGTGCAGCCGGTCGGAGCGCCGCCAGTCGTTGGGGGAGGCAACTTACTCATCGCCGTCTCCTCTTACGGCCCGGTTGACACTACGCCTCAGTTTATAGGTGCGTCGAATCTAGACTCGCGATTCGTGGACTTGCTCAATGCTGCCTGTGGCGACGTGGACAGCGGCAACTGCTCAACCTCAAGCCCTTGAGGGAGCCCGGAGTAAATGGACATAAACGTCACTACACCCTTTTTGCGGCTCGCGCTGAAAAGTTGAGAAGGCAGGGCGGCATAAAAACCCGCCTCTTAAACTCCTTTGCCTAAATCGAACCCTGGGACATTGGTACAGAGCTGCATTTTTTGAGATCAACTCACCCCCGTTCGCTCTGAGCCTAGCCGCGTCCGCGGCGAAGTCGAAGAGCGGGGTTGTCGCTCTGCGCAGGGCCTTCGACTTCGCTTCGCTACGCTCAGGCCGAACGGAGACGGAGTCAACAGCCTGTGAGGTGGTGTACGAATCTTATGTGGTCTGATTTAGTTGACCGCCATTTCTCACTACTCCAGGGCCGAAAATGGAACTCCCGGTCGCGCTTCGGCTCTTCTTTGTTGGTGCCGCTCCTTCTTGTACACATCGGACATGAAGAAGTTAAAAATGGAGCGGCTGCAGCACCGCTTCCAGTCGGCCCGCATAGCGCTCTTTGAGGAACGTAATGCCGGCCTCAAGCACGGGCTGCAGCGTCGGGTTGTCGGTATCGAAAAGCTTCCGCACCGCATCCAATTCCTTCTCGGTCACTGGCACTCCGCGTGAGCGCGCAAACAGAATAAGCGCCAAGCGGAGCGATTCATTGTCTGGGGCTGTCAACTCCCACACCAGATGGGCCGCACTGCGAAAAGTGCCATTCGTGTAGAGCCAGTCGAGCGTATTCGTGAGCAGCGCAGGACTATTGGGGGCTTGCAACGCCGCAAGCTTTCTCAGATCCTCGGGCAGTTCGCCCGGCAGCTGGATGAGCCCGTCAACGATCCCTTTGGCCAGACCGAAGAGCCGCCACGGGAGACTGATGACATCCCCGGGGACATTGAGGATCACCTCCGGCACGGTTTTCAGCGTTGTGGCAATTGAGTTGGCGGCATCATTGAGGAATTCCCCAGTTGATAACAGCCGGACTGCCGTCAGGGCTTCTTCTTCGTCAACCGAGAGCCCTAACTCCTTGACCGCCGCTGCCAGGCCCTTCCCCAGGAGGGTTGTCCCTGCCTCGCCAGCAAACATACCCTCGACCGGCCCGCTCCCAGCAAACACCTCCTTGAAGGCCGCTTTGACAGGCTCTACCTCGTCTGCAGAGCGGCCCTTTCCCAACGCTGGAGCGGCTTTCCAGGCCAGGAGGTCGAGGAGCAACTCGCCGCTTAACTGTTCCGAGAAGCCTCCGCCTTTGGCAACTTCATTCACGGCTTCGGCAAGTTCTTTGCGGACCTCGGGAGCCGCGAAAAACATCTCGGACAGGCCGCCCTGGCGCAGGATACCTTCGAGGGCCCCCGTCACGGCCTCAAGTTGAATGTTCGTTTCAATGATCCCCTGCTTCCCCATCGCCAGCTGCGCAGCTCTCTTGATGAAGTCGTCGAGCCGCGGCTGCGGATTTTCGAGCTTCCCAGTTGCCAAAAGCGCCAGTTTGCCCGGAAAGTTGAAATGCCTGAGATCCTCTGACAACCCGGGTATCGTGACGCTCCCCGGCCATAAGGCATCAACCTGCGGCAAGAGTTTGTCCGCGCTTTGGCCTTCCCCCCTACTTTTCCTTTCTAAGGCTAATCGCCAAAATCGATCGAATCCGTTCATAGTGTTCCTCCTTTTAACTGCACTACACCAGAATGCATGACATTGGTACACTTCATGATGTGATCCCTCAGCCGTGTCATGCTGAGTACCCCACAGCACGGGGCGTGCTAATCCTCGTATCTGGGCACAGAAGACAGCCTCTTACCGCACTTCCCCCATAAACATCGGGATCGCCAACCGCTTGCGTTTGGTCTCGCCTTTGAAGAGGCGCCCGGTACGCTCTGGCGCGTCACCTCGCGCCCCAAGGTGCTGAGCGAAACGGTGGGCCAAATAACTCGACCCCAAAAACACCGTGTGCTTACCGAATTGCTCACGTAAGTGATCCATCGCCTGATAGACCCGGGAGAATTTCTCAATCTTGAGTGTGTCCTCGAAGAGTTCCAGTTGCCGCATGGTATCTTCTTCGAGGCGCAGCAGTACCACTCCAGTGGCGCGATATTCCTCGTCGGACTGAAAGAGCTGCGCAAAGGCCGGCTGAATCACGTGGAGAATGTCATGGGGGAAGGCCGTGGCCCGCGAGAACTTTACCTCGATCCCCCGCACCAGAAATTGCTGGGTCTTCAGCGAGACGATAGCCCCACGCGCGGCGAGCCGATATTTCCGGGCCTTGAGGCAGGCATTCTCGATATTCTTGGAGAGCTGGGCCAACACAAAATCGCGATCGCGCGACGGAGGCGTGAACGTCTTCCATTTCTGGATGGATTGGTACGAGGTTTTCTCTACAGTGACGAGGGGCAACACGTAGCGCCCATTCAACTCCTGCCAGATGTCGTAGAAGGGTTTGGTCAGCAGCTTCTTGACCCAGACCTCCGACTTGCGGGCAAACTGCAGGGCCGTGCGCATCCCGTGCTTTTCCAGCAGCGCGGCGGTCTGCGGGCCAATGCCCCAGACCTTGCCGACCGGCACGTCTTTGAGAAACTGGTGAATACCGTATCCCGGGATCACCGTGAGTCCCGAAGGTTTCTGCCACTTCGAGGCAATCTTGGCAATCACTTTGTTCGGCGCTAACCCGACCGAGAAGGTAAACCCCAGCTCTGCATCCAGCGCGTGCTTAATCCGCTCGGCCATCTGCTGGTACGACAGCCGCAGTGGCCGGCGTAATCCGGTGAGATCAGCGAAGCACTCGTCGATACTGTACTCCTCTACTTCGGGCGTATAGCGCCGGACAATCGCAAAGAGGCGCACCGAGAGTAGGCTATAGGTCTCGTAGTCCGAGGGCAGGATGACCGCATCTGGACACAGCCGCTTCACCTCGAAGAGGCGCATCCCGCGGGTCACTCCGCGAGCTTTGGCTTCGTAACTCATCGAGGCCACAATCCCGCGCTCTTTGCCGGTGATCACCGGTTTGCCTTGTAAGTGGGGGTTGCGGGACTGCTCGCAAGACGCAAAGAAGGCATCGCCATCGATATGGAGGATGGCCCGCGGGAACGCGTGCAGGGTGAGCGGAGTTTCCTCACTCATCACGGTATTTGCGAATGACGGCGATGACCACTGCAGCAATTTTCAGTTCCTCTGTAGGAAAGATGGGTTTGTATCTCTTGTTGGCCGGCTCCAACCAGACCTTACGGCCGCGCTTGCGCAGATACTTCAGGGTCCAGGCGTGATCGATGTGGGCGATGACGATATCCCCGTCGTGCGGCTCTACCCCACGCTCCACCAACACCATATCGCCCGGGAGGATCCCCGCATCCTTCATCGAGTCCCCGGTCACCTTGAGCATGTAGGTAGCTTCCTTGTTCTTAATGAGGAACTCATCGAGATCCATGGTGTCCCCGAGCTCCTCTTCCGCTGGAGAAGGGAAGCCGGCTTCGACCGTCCCTAAGATCCGCACCTCATAGAAGAAGCGGCTGGGGAGCAGTTTCCCGGTGGTATCTTTGGCCAAGAACCCGCGGGCAATAAGATGACGCGCGAGCTTGTCGGCCGCATTTTGTGAGCGAAAGCCCCACAGCCGGGCGAGCTCCCGTACACTAGGCATGCGCCTTCGCCCCCGGTAGAACTGGATGAGGGGTTGCAATCGCTGGATGGGATCCATAGTACCTTCTCCTTTTGGCAAACGAGTGCCCACTTCCCTTATCCCTAGTATAGGTGGACAATCGTCCACCTGTCAAACGCAATCGGCTAACATAGGGCAGTGAGGTGCTCTCAGGAAAGGAGCCGCCAGGATGCTCGAAGAGATAACGGAAGCGCTCTTACCCCATAATGAAGTGGTCCATATGATCGCGGCCGAAGTGATCGAAGACGGCGAGCCTATTCCTGAAGATGTCTCGGTGTCCCGGGAACCGCTGGTTTCAGTCATTGTCTAGGAGGTATGGAGTGGTCCCGCCTCCGCTCACTTACGGTCCGAGGGGTGATCAGCGGGTTAATCCGCGCTGGATTCTTTTTGCGTTCTCAGGCTGGGAGTCACCAGCGAAACCGTCACCCCGATGGCCGGCGCGCGCTGAGGTCCTTATAATTCTGGTATGGCCTTTGTCTATATCCTCCGATGCGGCGATGGCTCGCTCTATACTGGGATTACAACGAATATGTCAAAGCGCCTGAAGCAGCATCAGGCTGGTCAGGCCTCGAAATACACGCGGGCGCATCTGCCGGTGACCCTCTGGTGGACACGCCAGGTGTACTCCTGGAGCGAGGCCTTGAAAGAGGAGCACCGCATCAAAAGACTGACCCGGACCCAGAAGGAGGCGTTCGTGAAAACTGCGCAGGACCTAGGACCCGTAACGCCATGAGTCGGGCCCTCCTCCTCAGCTGCGAGGCGATCAGCAAAGCGTACAACGCCCAACCGCTGTTCACCAGACTCTCCTTCGGCCTGTGTGAAGGCGACCGTGTCGGCCTCGTTGGTCCGAATGGTTCCGGGAAATCAACTCTCCTCAAGGTCCTGGCTGGGGTCGAAGCGCCGGACAGTGGCACGCGCTCTGTGCGACGCCTTGTAAGCGTAGGGTATGTGCCGCAGGAGCCAGAGTTTCCCCCAGCTCACACAGTGGAGGAAGTGCTGCAAGAAGCACTTGTCACGGATAAGCAGGAAGAGTTCGAAAAAACGACGAGAATTGCGGTCTCCTTGGGGCGTGCTGGGTTCACCGACTTCCACCAGCCCGTAGCTGCACTGTCGGGCGGATGGAAGAAGCGGCTGGCCATTGCCCGCGAGTTGGTGAAGGCTCCTACGGTCCTTTTGCTCGATGAGCCGACCAACCATTTGGATGTCGAAGGTATTCTGTGGCTCGAACAGCTCCTGCAGGTCGAGCCCCTGGCCTCTCTTGTTGTCAGCCACGACCGGTACTTCCTGGAGCACGTGGCGACGCGGATGCTGGAACTCAACCGCGCCTATCCTGGAGGTCTCTTCGAGACCGAAGGCCGCTACAGCGATTTTCTCGAGAAGCGGGAGGAAGCCCTCCGGGCTCAGACGGTCTATCAAGCGTCCCTGGCGAACACGGTCCGCCGCGAGATGGCATGGCTGCGGCAGGGAGCCAAGGCCCGCACCACCAAGGCCCACGCCCGCGTGAAAGAGGCGGGGCGACTCAAACAGGACCTAGAGGACCTTAAGACAAGGACTGTGCAGCAGACGGCGGGGATCGAGTTTACCAGCTCAGACCGGCAGTCGAAAAAGCTACTAGTCGCACGACATCTCACGAAAGCCTTCGGTCCCAAACCAATCCTGAAAGGCATAGACCTCACGCTGACTGCTGGGATGCGGCTTGGTCTCCTGGGACCCAACGGCAGCGGCAAGACCACCTTGCTGCGCCTGCTCGCTGGCATAACGGCACCTGACAGCGGCGAGTTGGAACAGGCAAAGGATCTCCGGGTTGTCTACTTCGAGCAGAACCGCGCCGCGCTCGACCCTGACCTCAGTGTGAAACGTACCTTGGTTCCCCAAGGTGATATGCTGAGCTATCGAGGCCAATCTATCCATGTCGCCACATGGGCCAAGCGGGTCCTCTTCCGCGCCGATCAGCTAGAGACGCCGGTCCATCAGCTGTCCGGAGGTGAGCAGGCGCGTCTCCTGATCGCGCGCCTTATGCTCCAACCCGCAGATCTCTTACTGCTGGACGAGCCGACGAATGACCTCGACATCCCAACGTTGGAGGTACTGGAGGAAAGCCTGGTGGACTTTCCGGGCACCTTGGTGCTTGTCACCCATGACCGCTTGCTGCTGGAACGCGTTTCTACCCTGATTCTCGCACTCGATGGGACCGGCCCGGGCGTGTTCTTCGCCGATTACGCGCAGTGGGAGGCTGCGCAAAAGAGGGAGACGCCAGAGGCCCGCTCCTCCACGCCGAAGCCGCCTCGCCGAGATACCCAGCGCGGGACGCGCCGCTCCTCTCTGGAGCAGCGCGAATGGGAACAGATGGAACAGAAGATCCTGGCAGCAGAAGAGGTCCTCGCGGCGAGCCGGCGCGCGTTGGATGATCCCACCGTAGCCTCGGATCCAGTTGCGGTGCAGGATTGCTACGCAGCGTGGGAGGCCGCTCGTATGGCGGTGGAGACGCTCTACGCGCGCTGGGCCGAACTTGAGGAGAAACAGCGGTGAGTCCTCCGGTTGAGAAAGTACCTCAGCCAGGAGGGCAAAAGGGCAGCAATCACCCTGGACAGCGTGGCGTTCTCTCACACGAGGGCGAATAGCGGGGCGGCCATCAAGAACCGACCGAATTGCTTCTGTTTGTTAGCAAAATCCGCTACAAGAAAGGGGCGCGATAGCCTGAGGTAGTTTTCCAATGCGAGCTCGAAGTTGCTGTTTTTCTTTGTGGGTCGAAATGATGGGGCAGGAAGTTACATAGTTGGGCATCGCACCCTGTTTTGCAGCCGCGTATCTTCCAGCCCCCATTTTGTTACGGTCTCCGTTTTCGTCTTTCCTCTCTGCCAATGCCTACCGCTATGAGTAAGCAAAACGAGACCTTCTTTGCCCCGTGCCCTCGTGGGCTGGAGGCGGTGCTGGGTACCGAGCTGGAGCAGTTGGGTGCGCAGGACGTGCACGCCCTCCCTGGTGGGGTGTCCTTCACCGGCCCGTTTGCCCTCTGCTACGCCGTCAACCTCTACAGCCGGATCGCCAGCCGGGTGCTGTGGCGCGTCTTTCACGGCACCTACCGCGACGAGCGCGATATTTTTCAGGCCGCGCATGTGCTGCCCTGGCCGACGTGGTTTCCCGTCCGCCGCACGATCAAGGTGAAGGTCAGTGCCCAGCAGTGCCCGCTGCGCAGCCTGGATTTTGTCACCCTGCGGATCAAGGACGCGATCTGCGATCGCTTCCGCGTGGTCGCCGGCGGTCGTCCCGACGTGGCCACACGCCGACCAGATATCCGCATTGACGCGTTTCTGGACCGTCAAACCGTGACGCTCTACCTCGATACCTCGGGTGAGGCCCTCTTCAAGCGCGGGCTGCGCACCGCCGTCAGCGAGGCGCCGGTGCGGGAGAATCTCGCGGCGGGCATTCTGCGGCTGGTGGGCTGGACTGCGCAGCAACCGTTGCTCGACCCGATGTGCGGGAGCGGCACCTTCGTGTTGGAAGCGGCGTTGATCGCGCGGAACATTCCGCCGGGGCTGGGGCGGCGCTTTGCGTTCGAGAAGCTGAACAACTTTGCCGCTCGTCAGTGGCAGGCGCTGTGCGAGGCCGGCCGGGCGCAGCAACTGCCGAAGGCGCATTGTGCCATTTATGGGAGCGACATCCAGGGGGCCGCGATCCAGGCGGCGCGGACCAATCTCAAGGCCGCCGGCTTGGTCGATACGGTGGCACTCAAGCAGGCCGACCTGCTGGATCTCAAGCCGCCGGCTGGGGAGGGGATACTGGTGACGAACCCACCCTACGGGGTCCGCCTCGGTGATAAGGAGCAGTTGGCCGCGTTCTACCCGCGTCTCGGTGACAGCCTGAAGCGAAACTTCGCTGGCTGGCGCGCGTACCTGTTCACGGCAGATCTGCGTCTGCCCAAGTTGATCGGTCTGGCGGCCAGCCGTCGCACCCCCCTCTTCAACGGCTCCCTCGAATGCCGGCTCTTGGAATACAAAATCGTCAGCGGCGCGCTGCGGAAACAGCAAGGCGCGGATGCTGAGGCTGAGAAAAAGTAAGTCTTAGTCGGTGCCGGAGAGCGGAGCAGCGGGAACGGAGGCCCAAAAAGATTCTGGGCTTGGATCTTCTTTCCGCCTCCTGCCGCTTCTTGCCTTTCACTGAACAACGTTGTCTCGTACTGCTTGCCCATCATTGAGCCTATATAGAAACGCTCCAGCAAGATATGGATTCGCTGATAACACCACCTGTTTGGGTGCCACTGGCAGCTGGTCCGCCAGTGCGAGCGGTACTGGTCGAAGAGGACACATTCTGCACCTGAGAGGGAGTTGACTTTCGACTGCAGGGCGTCTATCGGCTGCCCTAGGGAGGAACGGCAAAAATGAAAAAGAAGACCTCTGAGTCAGCAACAGCACTGCTGAAATGCAAAGTCTCTCAGGGGATGTTTTCACATGAGAGAGGGGTGTTGGTCGAGCTTCCCGATGGACGTAGGATATCTGCTCTGGTGGACAAAAGTAGTGTCCTTGTTTCCCGGGACCCTCGGACAGGGGAAGAAGTGGACGGTCGAGTGAAGGTGAGTGTGCTTGAGACCAAGAAGGATTCGGCCCTTATTGATCTTCCCCAACCAGGATTGGCAGAAGGGCCACGTCTGAGAGTACCAAAGGAACTGATCGAGAAGAACAACCGTGATTCTTAGTGACCGCGAAATTCGGGAGACTCTGCGTCAGAAAAAGATCCTGATCGACCCGCTTCCGACAGAAGAGCAGTACACTACCTCAGCCTTGGATCTCATTCTTGGCGATGAGATTTTTGAGCTGAAGACGCCAGAGGAACTGGCACGAGAAGAACCTAGAGGCGTAGAACGACCCATCGTTGTCGATCCTCTACACATTGACCTGAAGGATTTTCTTAGGAGATACGCCAAACCCTTACCCCAAGAACCCGATGGCTCTTTCATCCTCCAGCCGGGGAAATTCGTCTTGGGCATTACCAGGGAGTACCTAGAGCTGCCAAGACGATCGAAGATCGCTGCTCGTGTCGAAGGCCGGAGCACGTTAGCCCGGCTGGGGCTCGTGGTTCACTTGACCGCGCCAACGATCCATGCCGGGTTTCCCGGCCGCATTGTGCTTGAGATGTATAATTTCGGTAACTATCCTCTGCGCTTAACCCCGGGGAAGCTTGCCATCTGCCAGCTCATCTTTGAACGTTTAGGCCGCATTCCTGGAGGACCAGTGAGGACCACACACGCCGGGCAGAGAAGCGTTCGCTAGAGAGCGTCGAGATCTCCTATTTCTCGCTTCTTCGCTTCCTCCCCTCTTTCCTCACTGACTCCCTCGCTCCCTTGCCGGATGCGCGACGCGGGGGTCGGCAGGCGGTGGGTCAAGCAGAGTCTGGTAGGGCTTACCAGTGCGGATGGCTTCGGCCATGGCATCCTAGATTTCTGGGATAACGCACTTGGTTCGGTACTGCCGTGTTGCCCATTGTCTCTGTATTTGGCAATAGAGCAGCTTTCCATTAGTGCAGGTCATGTTCGTTTAGCCAAGCATGCACCGTTTGCCATTTGTCGCCCTGTTGAGTTGCTGATATCCGAAACTTGAGAAGGTGAGGTCGTTCCTTCTCCAGCCATAAATAGAAGTTCATCTTTTCTTGATATGTCGCAGGAGCCGATTTTGGTTGCGACTTCCGCCACTCTTCCAAGATTGCCTCCCGAGATACTTTCTGGTTGGCCATATGAAGAGTCCTTCTTTTCAAAATTTGACAGTATCCTGCCGTAGCTTTTAGCGAGGTGTGAGCGATGAAGTTAGCATGTCGACAACTGGGGATGCTTAATTGAATCTCTGAGTCGCAGCGTGGATTGTTCTCAGAAAATTCTCAGTGCTTCGTCCTTGTTCGGCTTCTGACCGGTAGCGACCGCACAGTGCATCGACGGAGGTATGAAACTCTCCTGCCAATCCGTTCCAGAATACCCTGCCGTTACACAGCCACAGAATGCGACTCGTTTGATGAGTAAGAAGATACTCCAATGTTCCTTGGAGCCTGTCAGGATCACTAGCCATCATCATAGTCAGCGATCTTTTACGAACAGTGTCGAGAATCTCGCGGCTGGATGAATTCTGGGTATGCGGAAAAAGCGGGTCATCACAGTAGATAATCGTTGAGCGGTCCTCTACTGCCTGAAGTCCTTTAGGATCTCCACCCTGCTCATGAAAACAGGCATCTTCTCTTCGGAATAGAGAGTCTACATGCACTATAGGTTTAGATTCTTCGCACTGTGGGATATCCAGGTTATTCCCCTCGGTCAGCGGTTGACAGAATATCGCTTTCAATGAAGCTCTCAGTGCCGACTTACCATGACATCGATCAGCAAGAATGAGGATGCAATCGTTAGGTCGGACTTCCAAGCTGTCGATATCAAGAGCAAATTGCCGGACAGTCCTGTCGCCGTCATTTTTTACTCGTAAGCCCTCAATTTGTAATAGACTATCTCCCATGCGTTCTTTTACTTCTTTCTCAGCTACCTATTTCATGATAGGGGAGGTTTCCATGATGTAGTCCACGTCGTCGCGGGCGATGCCGTAGAGGTGGAAGTAGGCAGCATCGAGTTCACAGCACAGCAAGAAACGCCGCTCCTTATCCCAGCGGGACGACGGTCCATCGTAGCCGTAGTCTCTGGCGAAGGGTCGAACATGCTCCTTATCTACCCACCAGCAACCCTTCAATAGGACTGGCGAAGCCGTGCTATGAAGCGGTCGCGGGTGGAGAGGACTTTGATGAGGCCAGCGGCGATAAGAGCCTCTATTTCACCAAGTATTCTGTCAAGTTCCGCGAGCCCCTCCTCATTCGCCCTAAATATGAGGTACCTCACCGGCTTCGATGGAAACACGAGAATGAAGCTTTGGATGGCCGACAACGGTATCGGCTCTGGATACCACACCTCTACATACGGTATCCTCAGCCTCTGACGGTAATCTGCTTCTGTTTCTACAGCCTCATTGGGGATAAGCTTTGGCGCTAGCTTTTCCCGAGAAAGATGGATCAGAATAGTGACAGGCTCGTCTTTTACGAAGAACATGCCCCATTGATGTCTCACTTGAAAGTATTGTTCCTCGGTAGGCGTTTGGAAATCAAACAGAGGAACCCAACCGTGATGCCGTGCGTGACTGTTGCTCTTAGGGAAAGCAGCTCGAAAGCTTCCATCCCAAGGCCGAATAAAGCCATCACGGCGAATCCCCCGGTAGCCCTCTATGCTTGTTACATGATAGAGGCCTCGCCGCAGTAGTGGGAATAAAGATGCCACACTGCTTGTGTGGAGCCATTCCTCAAGAGTCTCGTCGTCTTCCATACCGCTATTGTAGTTCGGCAGAGGGGAGAGAAAAAAGAGGACGCATCGTCACCTCAGAAGCAGACGGTCTGAAAAGATGCACGCTACTGAATCAAACCACAGGGGATTCGGTACACTGCCGTTACAGGTTGTGTATGCGACAGGACTGACCGCCGGTCTACACTGAGTACGAGACATTGATGTTCGCCATCTCAAAGACGTACTCCTTCACCGGCAAGAGATTACCGACAATCACGACGGACCTGTCCACTTCCGCCAAGGCTAAACAGACTTTCAGACGTCCTGAACCGTGCGACGTCGATGATAGATGTTCCTCTTTAAAGTATGCCTCCAGTTCGACCTTTCCTGGCCCGCGTATCACAGTTTCTGACTCAGACGTCACGATGTTAACGGAAGCCGGGACTGCGATAGTAGGATTCCACTTAATAGGTCGAAGGCGACGCACCGTGAAATTCGCCTCTTCAAGGATGCCTGCTATACTCACCTCTGCGATACAGCGGTGGAAGGGGATTGTGAGAACTTGAGTATCCATCGGCACGATATAGAGAGGGATCTTGATCTGCCACTGGCTCTGTTCTCCAGCTACCTTTGAGTAACCTCCCTCAACAGGGTTGTATTTACTACCCCGGGCCTCGACACTGCCTCCAAGGACTTCGACCTTAGGCATTCGTCTTAACGGCCCAAGCAGACGGAGAAGGTCCTCTCGGCGGACGCTGCGGATCTTAGTTCCATCTCGCCACGGCACTTCTCTCTCAACAGAACCTCCCCCTTGCTGTCCAAAAACAGGATTACGTACGACGAAGGGAGCTCGTTCTGTTTCTACATACAGAGCAACGACGGTAGTGTCTCCAGTTGGAACATTTACGTCAATAAGTGGGGGAGGTAACTGATCGAACTCGGCACAAACTTGTGGAAGCCACGATGCGAGATCCCTCCGTGCTGCACCCACAACACCTTTTTTCTCGTCAACACCGATAAGCCAGAGAATGGGCTCACCACGAGCTGCATTGGCATGACCAGCCAGTCTACGAGCGGCCTTTGATGCCTCCGGCCACTCAGCTTTCAGTTCGACGCGGGTGTCTTCGATCGGCTGGCCAGCCCGAACGCGAGCTATGATATCGAGGGTCCACGATTCAATATCGCTTGGTTTCATCTTGCAACCTTGCTTGGCAATAGATGCCAGCGGCTAATTGCGCTTGAACTGCACCGCCAGCAACTCTCGGCTTTGCCGAACCGACTCCATCGGCATCAGTTCCAAGCGCTTGTTATGTGGCCGTCATCTGCTGTTGGAATGCCACCACTCTGAAAAGCGCTTATATGTCGAGAGCTTTAGCTCCTCCTCAAAATCCTTTACAAACCGAACATTTTCAAGGTTATTCGACTGTTTTCCGAGGTATTCTTTGACGCACCGCGCATAATGGTGAGCATCTAGGCACCCTGCAAGGAACACTGCTTCAAGGGCAACAAACGTAACTCCCCATGTCAACCGAAACTGGTCTGGGCGATATTTTAGCATCCTTGAAACGAACTGCTCCAACTCTTCCTTCTTGCCAGCATCGGCATGTAATTTCTTACCGATGCTGCGCAACATCAGCTTGAGCGTTTCCTCATACTGAAGAAGCTTTGGAAGTGCGTCCTTTAGGCCAACATCAGCTTCTTTGCGAAGAAAGTCGGCAAAGGCTCCATCATAAAGCTTAAACGACTTTTCTGCACGAACTAGGAGTTCTGCCGAGTCTTCCGAAATAGGCCAAAGGACCTCTCCTAGATGCATGCCCCTACTATTTTCGGGGAGCTCCCAGCCAGAGATCTCCTCCCACTCATAGCAGAATAGGTTAGCCTCACTTTCGGCAACTTTAATAGCGGTAGGGTCAATAAACAAGCGGGAACCCCGAAGTAGTTGCTCATACTCAGAGGCATATCTAAAGCCAGGCCCCTCAAGCCACAGACAAACATTAGAGTCCTCTTGCTCGGGTGTAATCTCAGCAGAGGCTGTCGAAATGGCCCCCCGAAGTAACGGCCGGCTACCCGGTACCTCTGCAAATTTATCGAACCAGGACTGATAAATACTTACGAGCCCTTGGAGCAGTGCGGGATCCTCGCTGATGGCGAAGAAGCCGTCATTGATACCGTACACCTGAGCTCCTCCCTTTGCGGGAAGGTGCTTCTTTACTAATTCACGTAGTTCTGTCCAGGTACGCTTGGCGCGGTCGCCATCAGCTGTCATTAGCGAAGCAAAGCCAAGAATATCGACCCAAGCTACGTATCTTGCCACGATGTCTCCTTTGTCCAAAATGCGCAATTTTCTCGCGGTTTCAGAAAACTTTTCAGCATAGCGGTAAATCACAGCAATCTCTTGATTCATCAGGCTCTCGTGCGTCTGCTTCCCTTTGAAACAGAAAATAAATCCTACAGCAACAGCAACCAAAGCAGCAATGATAAGATAAAAGAGGCTCCCTTGTTGAGTATTGGTATAGGTGCGCCATAAAATTGCCCACACGAGAATGAACGCTGCGAAGAAGCTACTCCAAGAACTAGCCCGGAACGAAAGGATGTAGTGCCATGCGCCTCTGTCATGACCGCGAAAGCCTTCAGGGATCTCTTCTCCGTAGAATGTGATTTCCCAAATTAAGAAACTTTTTGTGTAACGATGATCGGAGTTCTCAAATCCGCAAGGTCTCGCTATTGCCTGCCAAAGGATGTCTAATGATCTGCGTGACTCCTGGGTGAATCCACCTCGCCACTCGAAAAATAGCCGGTATGCCTGATGTATTACAAACCCCAGGAGTGGGGTCCCTGCAATAATGAGTGCTGTCATTCCATCCGGCTGGAGGACGTGAGGCCAAACAAGGAGCATGGCTGCCACTACCAGTGCCCCAGGAACGGTGTACCAGATAAGTTGCTCCAACTGTCCGTCCTCCATTTCTCTCAACTCTCCTTCAGAGTCTTATGCTCTGCGCGGCAGAATTCTGTCGCAGCGGGTGGGCCATGCGGGGGTCAGCAGGCGGTGGGTCAAGCAGAGTCTGGTAGGGTTTGCCGGTGCCGATGGCTTCGGCCATAGCGTCGTAGATTTCCAGGATAACACGCTTAGTGCGATACTCGCCGTATTTTTTCTCGTCCTTACGCTTAACGATGGGGAAAGTCTCCATGATATAGTCTACATCTTCGCGGGTGATGCGGTAGAGATGAAAGAATGCTGCGTCCAACTCACAGCGTAGCAGGAAGCGCCGCTCCTCGTCCCAGCAGAAGGGTGGGCCGCTCCAACCGCAGTCCTGCGCGAACAGCTCCAGGTCCCAGGCGGTGTAGGTAAGTTCCAGAACCCGCTCTTCCACCCACCGTCTCGCGGTGCTCGGTTCTGACCAAGGCGTACGGAGACCTGCATTGCTGGGCGAGGCAACCGCCAATTGCATCAGATAGAAAGGGCTCAGATGCGTGCCTCCAACCTTCTGCCTGGCAACGTAGTCGGCTGCATACGAGTTGAGGCAACCACACAGAAAGAGCGCATCTGATGCAGAACAGCAGAAGAGATTACCCAGGGAGTTCAGCGCTGGAACAAACGATCGAATGGCGGTCACGAACGAGCGCTCGTCCGTCACTCGTGCAATGTCTCTCACCGACAGGAATGCATGATAATGAATGGGGCGACCCTGCAGTCGCGCTTTGAAGTCAGCCGCTCTCAGCCAGTACCTCGGCATCACGGAAAAGCCCGCCTTAAGCTTGTCATCTAGAAGACTAACCTTGCACTCTTCGCCTCCGTCGAAAGTCGCGTAGCGATGATCGAAGTGGTGGATCTGCTTACCCTCATACAATGGCAAGGCTTGCCCTTCCAGACTTTCGGCAGTTGCTTCGCCAGTTCGGAACCGCAGGGCCTCAGCCTCTGTTACCAAGAGGTCTCGGTGAATAGTCGGATCGACGAGCTTGAGGAGATAGTCGACGCCCCAACCGCCCGAAGATGCACTTGCCCCAACTATAGTCGTGTGAGCGTAAATCGTCTTCGTAAGCCCAGCGTCGAGGCTGGAACGGAAGATGGGGCAAGTACGTGTGTCGGGATTGAGACGCGCAATGTCCTCGGCAGAGAGGGTGTAGCGGCGTTTGGGATCTTGGAGATCGTCCACGGAATGGGCGAAGAACGCGAACTCGGCGGCATCACCGTCCTTCCGCCCCGCCGGGGCGGCTCGTCCAGAACCGGCGGTGAAGAGACAGAACTTGTAGCTACTGTGGACACCGGGAAAGATGCCCTTGTTCTCAAAATCAAATAGACTGACGAGCGAGCGGGTGTCAATTACATCTTGGAAGTAGAACTTTGTGGTATCGTCGGTGGCGATGCCGGAAGGAAGCACGAGACCCATACGTCCAGGTGGAGCAAGGCGTTTACTGGCGGCTTCGGCGAAGATGGTGTAGAGGTTGATGTCGCCCCGACCGCAGAGCGGATAGGTACCGCTGTTGCGCATGAAATGACTTTCGCCCTCGGCCTCGCGCTGAGCGGTTTGAAACTCGGCCATCAAGCTTGGGTTGTCAGCAACCAGCTGTGTGATCAGGCGCTTACGGACGGCGGCGTTAGAGGCACTAGCGATCTCTGGGCTGCGTTCGACGAAGAACTCCTTTTCTTGCAGCTTCACCCGTTCCCACGGCGGGTTGCCCAACACTACGTCGAAGCCGCCGCTCCAGCCAGCCTGCGCATTCTCGGGTTCTTCACTTCCTGTCGGCACCCAGAAGACATCAGGAAACACTAGGTGCCAGTGGAAAAACTGATACTGTTTGGCTAACTGCTGGATCTCCTCGCGCATCCAAGAAGCAATAGAGAAGGGATTCTGCTCGATTCTGTGAAAAACTTCTTCAGTGATCGGGTAAGGAAACTCCTTGGTCTTCTTCCATACAAAAGCCGCGCACCAGGCATCGGCCCACAGGCGGCCATAGAGGTAGCCGCTGGAGCGCACCAGACCTTCGTAACGCTCCTGCTTATGCCGCACGCCCGCAATGGTATCGTCTGAGATCTCCTCCAGGCTCAGCAGACCAGCAGCGAGGTCTCCTAGCCGTTCCCATGGTTGGAGAGATGCATCGAACAATGACCCTTGCCCTTTCCGCTCCTCTCTATTCAGCTTCTTGAACTTTCGGCACACTTCCTTGTCGTCGCCTTCGATAGGATCAAACGCCTCGTCTGGAATGCCTTTCTTGAGCAACGCTGGCGTCGCACCGAGCAGGCTGTTGCCGCACTGAATACGATGATCGAGAAAAGACAACGGCTTGCCCGGCTCTAGCGCCTCCATCCATAGGCTCACCTTGCAAAGCTCGACTGCCATCGGATTAACGTCTACGCCGTAAATGCAGTGACCAATAACGTCGCGCAATGCTGTACGTATTGCATCCGGGGATGGCTCGTCATCACCAGTGCGGATTGTAGCCAAGTGCTTCGCGATACGATGAGCGGCGGCGATCAGGAAGTGGCCACTCCCGCACGCTGGATCACAGACTTTGAGTTTGAGGATTGCTGCTTCAGGGTTTTCTTGTCGTGCCGCTTCTTCTAACACGGGATCAAGAGCAGAATCGAGAAGGCACTGAATGAGACTGGTTGGCGTATAATAACTGCCAGTGGTCTTGCGTTCGTGACCGCCAGCGGTCTTGAGCTCGAACGCTCCCGCATCAACATTTAGGATTGGATGCAATTCCAGCAGTGACTCGTAGACGCTGCCCAGTTCTTCAGAGCCAAGGTTCTTATAATCGACGAGCCGGCGTGAGTGACTATCTGTGGAAAACGCCAGTGCGCGTATGGCATCCAGCAAAGCGTGATTGCTGATTTCGCATCCCTCAAGATCAGGAACCGCCTCCGTAGAAAAAAGAAAACTGCCCAATGCAGGGAGGGCGAGTTCTGGACAGCCAGTATCACTGCCGAGCTTTTGTATAATCAGCCGAAGCCCGTGGTAGAGGTCAGCATGCCGCGTACCGACACGGCGCTCAGCTAAGCGGCGCAATTTGGCAGTAGAATAGAAGCGTTGGTAGCGATCACGTGCAGCCACGTCGGCTTGCGGATTCAGTAACAGATCCCGATCTTCTGCCACAAAGAGAAAGAGTAAGCGGTAAACCAGGCGGAGGAGCTGGCGGTAGTATTCATGCTTCTCTAATGTCCCTGAACGAAGCTTGTCGCGCAGCCCCTGATTTGCCGGATGGACCAGGAAGCCGCGGCCGAGAGCAGTAATGGCTTCTTCGACTCCGACACGGAGTTGATCCAGCGCGCGAGTGCCCTGCTCTTGGGCTGTGCGGGACCAGCGCTCAAGCCAGCATTCTGCCGGTCGTTCGGCTTCGACCCGGGACTCATGACAGAGAAGCCAGAGGAGAACGAAGTCCGCATAGACCTCACCTTCCATCATGGCTTCGAGATCAAACTCAACGTACGCCTGCCGTGTCAGACTGGAGTTGTCCCGGAGAATACGCAGCCGCAGTCCATTGGAGACGAATCCCCACAAATGTTTGTCGGAACGATTGAGCAGTTCTTGCACAAGTCCGTGCGGACTACTCCGCGAAGCGCCGGCAACGCCCGCGGTGCGAGTATCTAGCTCCACGCGGCAGCCGACGAGATGAATCGGTGCATGCTGCCAGCCGTGTGAAATTGGATAACTCTTTCCCTCGACTTCAATGGCTTTGGCGGTGAGCAGGCGTCCGTAGCCAAGCTCAGAACACAGCGGAAGCAGCCAACGCTCTCGCGTAATCGTCGTACCGAGATCGCCAGGAGACAGTTTTGCCCGTGCCTCCCGAAACGTTGCCCACGTGCCAACCAGACGATTCCAAGCACGGTTCGTTGCCTCGTTCAATCGCTCACCTTTGTCTAGGTGATAGTCTTCCGGGGTGAGTCCAGTGAGATTGCGATCGCCAGCAGCAATGCGCTGGAGCAGGTCGGCAGGAAGGATCGCGCCTTCCGCGTGGAGAGTAGTGAAAGAAACGCGCTGGCGGAGCTGCATCCTAGTTCTCCTGTTGAAGCATGGGGAGGAAAGCGCGTGGAGTTATGATACGTACACCTTCGTATTCTCCAAGATCGAGCAGATGTCTGTCCCCGCTGACCACGAAATCCGCACGGCCTTCCAGCGCGGCAACAAGATATTTGTTATCGTCAGGGTCGGCAACAACCGCGGATAGAAAGGCAGCGCCTGCCACTGAATCGGCAATCAGGCCAAGGGCGGTCACCCACAGATCGAGTTCCTCATCAGTGACAGTCAGGTATTTCCGCACACGCGGGTATGAAAGACAACGGCGCAGCTCTTCGAGGATAGGAGCCGAGACGACGAGTACGAATGCATGATCCTCAAGGAAACGAGTCACGATTTGCCCGGGTGGTCCCTGTGGCCGGATCAGCGCGCTGGCGAGTACGTTGGCATCAAGAACGGCGCGGAGCACGAGAAGTTACTTCCGCTTGGATTTTCGTGTGCGGTGTTTCGCCTCGTCGGCAAGCTGGTCAGCCTCTTCTTGTGACAGGGTTCCCGGCTGATCATCCAGCACCCGCAGCAAATGGAGGCGGGCCGCGCGCTGCATCTGTTCAAACTGTTCGACCGGTACCATCGCCGCCAAAGGCTTGCCTTTACGTTCGATGATGAACTGGTCATGACGGAGGGCGACACGATTCAGGATGTCGCCGAGCTTCTGGCGAACTTCTAAAGTGGAGACCTTTTCTGTCATGCAACACCTCCAACTATAGCAACTATCATAGTTGGGAGAAGGCAAGTATGCTAGTTCAGTGGTCGATGATCAATGGGAGGACTAACCCTTGACCTTTACCGACCACCGATCACCGTCCACTAACCGGGAGGTACACGTACACACCAAGCACATCGGGAGGTAAGTGGGGTTCGACTGTGTACCGCACGTTCCGCAGTCGGCTAGCTTGCCGCACGCGGCGATGTGCCGCCAAGATCTCCTGGCCATGCTGTTCAGCGATCCGATCGAGCTGAGGCTGAATCGCCGCAAAGCCATCAATGACAATCCCCAAGAAGTGGGTGGCTTGGTCCGGCGACACATTCGTCTCAGGATGAGCGTGCAGCAGTTCCTCCGCCCGCTTCTCATCCAGCCACTGCGCACTCTGTGGAGCGCCAGCAAAAGCCAGGACAAGGCAATCTTCCGCCAAGAGAGGAGGGGAATCCTGCATCATGCCTGCCGTGTCACCGCGCTGTGTAACGATATGGTACCGGCAGCGCACGAGCAGTACGGTGGTACGGCGCTCCACCTGGCTGGTGCGGATCACGCCGCAACGACGTGCAACTCCCTGCCCCAGCGAATCAAGAGCTGTATCCATGACGTAACTCGCCAAACCCTCAATGATCGGGTGGGTGCGGCTCAGGTATAGTTGTCCATCCTTAATAGGAAGTTCAAAGCGGGCGGTCAGGCGCTCGTAGTTGCCAACAGCTTCACGCAGAGCACGGGGCACTTCGGTGAGATCAAAGCGGACAGCACCATTCTCGCTGACGACCGCACCCTGGACACGGAAGGCCTCTTTAGTGAACGTGGCAACGTCCACGCTTGAACCAATCGCTGCCCGCACTGCTGTGAGTTCGCGAGCGACTTCATCGACTTTGATGGTCTCTTGGGCAAACATCGTCCGTGACCGCTTCTCTCGTTCTGTCGCGGCATCCCACTTCTGGAAGAGGTCTTCCTTTTGCGGTTTGAGGATTTCTTCAAATCCAGGGAGATACTGTTGTCCCTTACCCGAACTCTCTCGCAGGAGCAGTCCCTCAAAGATCGCTTCGATGACCTGGTCAGGGTCGATTGGAACCGGGACAGAAATGCCAAGCGAGCTGCGGATAGTCTTATGCTTCCGCAGCAGCACATCAAGCACGATACCATCAATCTGGTTATCAACGCCGTAATACGTCAACACTCGCACTGTTTTACTCGGTTGCGCATAGCGATCCACTCGTCCTTCGCGCTGCTCGTGGCGGGTCGGATTCCAGGACAAATCATAGTGCATGACTGCGTCGAAGTGTTCTTGCAGGTTAATACCTTCACTCAAACAATCGGTGCAGACGAGCACACGCCGAGGCGCCTGAGCGAGTTGCAGCACCCGCTCTTCCCGTTCCGCAGGCGGCAGCGTGCCAGTGACCGCTGCGACATCTATGTTCTTTGGTAACTTCTCCCGCAGCGCCAAGGCCACGTATTCAGCCGTGGGAATAAAACGACAAAAGAGGATCGGATTGAAGCCATCTTTCACCAAGACCTCCACCAGCTTGATTGCTTTTTTCAGCTTCTCATCCTTATCCCCTTGTAAGGCGTCAGCCTCTCGCGCCATCTCTAGGAGACGGCGTCGATTGCCATGCCCATCATCATTTTCCTCGCCGGGATCACTGCCAGGAGGAAGGTCCGCGCCCTCTGCCGATTCATCATCTATGAGATCGAGCACAACGCGGCGACCAATCTGGTCGGCTTCGGTCGGGGTTTCGGTGTCCGCCACGGCGGCGCGGCTGCGTAAGGTGGCTGCGGCTGCCGCAGGACTGGAGGCCAAAGAACGTAGCAGCGCCAGCGCCGACCACCAGCGGACTCGTTGGCGATGGGTGTGACCAGCCGGATCGGCAACAGTCTCACGCGCGTATTTCAGCGCCCGCTCAAAGAGCCGTTTGTAGCCATCGGAAAGTTTGTAAGTCTGTTCGCTCTCTTCCCGTTCGGGGAAAGGGGTGTCAGCCTCTAAATAGCGGCGAATGTCTCCGCGTCGTCGCTCTACGAAATGGGCAGCAAGCTGCCGGCGCTGAGCTTCGTGCTCTCGGCCCATGAGATCTGGCGGTAGCTGGGCAAACTCTGGCTTCAATAAGGTAAGCAACGAACGAAACGCTTCCTCATTACCGCTATGAGGGGTCGCGGTGACCAGAATGAGATGGCGGTTCTGGTTGGCTGCCAGACCAGAGACTAATTGATGACGCTGATGCCGACCTCCCCACCCTTCTGCGGCAGAGGCGCAGGTGTGGGCTTCATCAACGATGACTAGCTCGGGGCAGGTGCGGAGAAATTCGTCGCGCCGACGGTCTGACTTGATGAAATCGGTCGAAACGATCACGTAGGGGTAGAGATCAAACAACGACTGCGTCGGCCCGCAGTCTCGCTCTAACCGGGAGGCCGTACCGGGAAGCACCAGCGCAGCGTCAATGTGGAACTTGTCGCGTAGTTCCGCTTGCCACTGCTCCGCCAGCTGTGGTGGACACAGGACTGCGAGACGTCCGACTTCACCACGGTCAATCAATTCACGGGCGACGAGACACGCCTCGATAGTCTTGCCGATGCCGACATCATCAGCAATCAACAGGCGTACGGGATCAAGTTTCAGCGCCATTAACAAAGGTATCAACTGATAAGGACGCGGTTCGACAGCGATGCGGGCGAACGAGCGAAACGGGCCGGCGCTGGCGCGAAATCCGAGGCGCACCGCATCACGAAGTAAGCGGCAGGAACGGTCGTCTCCAAGCTGTGTGGGGTCGGGTAGGTCAAAACGCGCCGACTCGACTCGTTCAAGTGGAAGATAGATGCCCGTGACCTCATCCTCAGTGCCGCCAAGAGGACGGAGTACGAGCAAATTGTCCTCCGATTCCGGCAAGACGACCCATTCCCTTCCTCGTGCTTTGACAAGCGACCCTACCGCAAAGCTCATGCTTTTCTCCCAAAGATATGTGGATACTGCGCGATTTTAGCCATCCAGTCATCCTGGTGACCAAAGCGGATCACCAGATAGCCATGGTCTTCCAAACATTCCGTTTGGGTGGCGTCGCGTTCTTGCCGCTGTGGATAATCATGTGGCCGGCCATCGACGTAGATAGCCGCCTGACTCTCCTCGTAAAAAAAATCAGGCTGTGTCTTGCATGCCTCAATCAATTTCTGGGCATGCGATGGAAGACGATAGCTGTGCTCCTCCAAATAGCGAAGCCAATACCGCTCCAGTTCCGAGCCGGCTAGACGAGACAACTGCACGAGATGTTCCGTGCGTGACTGTGGTCCTGGTGAAGCGGCGACGCGTGCCCCTGCCCACCGCAGCAAAATGTTGAGGATGGCTTGGCGATCAAGCAGAGGGTGATCCCGTTGATTGTAATACTCCATCAAGCAGTCATAACATGCGGCTTCGCAGTCTTCTGAGGCGCGGGGCGCTCGCCTGCGGTCCTCGCCAGTGTCGGGATCAAAGTGACACAGACGGAGTGCTTCTTTTGCAAGTTCAGCAAACGCTTGCGGATCATCCAGGATGCGCCGCAGTACCCCAGCGCCGCCTTCGGCTGCCTCGTAGAAGAGGAGTAACCGTCGAGGCTGCGGGCCAGAACCGGGAAGAGGTTCGGCGGCGAGTTCATTATCTTCCAGTTGGTACACTACCTGGATCGCGCTTTTGAGGGCGGCCTGGAGTGATGCCATCACCGTATCGCTGTATGATTCAGCCGGCTCAAACAGTAAACAGTTGCGGCGATCTTCCACGTAGGGAATGACGCGTGCGGTTCGGGCAGAGAGTGGGTCCGGATTTTGATCATCTTCATCGATCACTTGTTCGTTCCGTGCCCAATAGCCGCGTTCTTTATCAAGCACAAAGCCATATTGATCTTTTTGCCTGCGCCGTCGCCACCCGAGATTGATTCTCCAGAGCGTCGTTGTATGGCCATAGGTGAGGTGTCCTAAAACAGTTCCCTCTCGCTCAATGGTGGCGCTGGTGCAGGAGAGATGACCGCCGGTTTCTGCGAAGCGAAAACCCGTGATGATCTCATAGCCTAAACGGGTGCGTTCCTCTTCTTCCGAAGTGATCTTGTCTCGACGACGTGTCGAGACATTCTGCAAGCGTAATAACGAGGTCAATGGTGCGCCGAGTGGCGCTTTACAGCGCTCGCACAGGTCAAGCCCTTCACCGTCAGTAATCGGATGTACATAGCCGCAATGCAGACATTGCTTCGCCCGGCGCGTCAGCAACTCATCAGCTTCGACTGGCAGGATGACTTTATTGATGACGTAGCGTGATCCTTCATGGTAGATAAAGGCTTGCGGACCAAACTCAGATATCGCTAGGAAGCGCGGGCGGGAGAGGAATTCATCGCGCTGTTTCGTGCGCCGTCCTGGGATGTACGCAGAAAGTGGAAGACGCGGAAAACTATATCCAGGGAGAAAACCCTCACTAGCGAAGTAGCGGTAACTGTAGAAATCCGACTGGGCAAGATCTTCAGCTTCGGTCAGTAATTTTAATTGAGATTCCGCTTCCCGCCGTAGTCGCTCTGCCTGGGCCTTATCTTGTGCACTGCGGGAAGCATCGCGGATGATACGGTCCTGCGCTTTGGCCTGAGATAATGCCGCACGATATAATCCCCGCCAGCGTTCACAGGCTTGCTCAAAATTCCGTCCCACTTGGGCAAGCCCTTCGTCGAGCCAGCGCTCGGTGTACCAATCTGCCACCTGGAGTTCATTACCGATCGTTGCCAGGACCCGCTCGGCGCGTGCACGTGCTCGCTGTCGCGGTCTCTCGGCTGCGATATCCGCCTGTACTTGCTCTTGCAGTGCCAGGCTCGGCTCCTCGCCAGTAATGTCCAGGATATCTTTAAGCGATTGACCAAGGCTCAAACCTGTTTCCGCCAGCCAAATAGCCTGAACGTGTGCATGAATGAGATCTTCGTTGGCCAAGTCGAGGCGTGGTGGAGTGACGGCACCGGCCACCATCCGCTCTGGCCGTTTGAAGAAATATTGATCATGCGGACTGCCCGTGGCGCAGTATGAGAACACTAAGGCTGGCTGTCCACTGCGTCCAGCGCGCCCGCTGCGCTGGGCATAGTTTGCCGGCGTCGGTGGAATATTACGCATATTGACGACATTGAGTTCGGCAATGTCAACGCCAAGCTCCATAGTCGGCGAACAGTACAAGACGGGCAACTGCCCCGTACGAAAACGGCTTTCACGATCCAAGCGAAGTTCATAGGGCACCTGAGCAGTATGCTCACGTGCTTCTAACCCTTGAGTTTCTGCTGCTATGGTCTTGTAAAACTCCACGAAGAAGGAATTTGTTCGACCTCCGGTCTCTGGAACATTTGGCATGCGGATCGGATCATGGAAGGCACGCGTACCGTCCCCGGCGACCCATAGTAAGGCCGATGCTGGGAGTTGATAGCCAGACACCTCGTCGTTCCCCTTTGCCTCTTGCACGATTTCGACAAGCCCGGCTATCCCCAGGCCCTTCAGCAGGTCGAGAATAATGGTTTGCCGGTCCCCCAAACGTAACGCATCTCTCCATTCCGGAAATGTCGCATTCCGTCCAAGGTACTGGCCGAAGCCGCCACGGGCGGAGAGGTAGACGTGTCCGCCGTAATCTCCTGGACGCGAGGGGCGGGGAAAAAGAATCGCCGCGCGTTCCATGCGCGTGACCTCATTCTCATCGAGTGCCCACGGATCGATCAGATACTGACTGCTCTGCCGCTGAATGCGCTCTTGATAGAGAGAAGTCAATACATCTACCTTGATCGCGAGCTCTCGCCGCATATAGTCCAACAGAACACGAGCAACCTGCATTCTGGTCTGCGGGCTGGCTGTGACTAAGGCCGGATGGCTATTCTGCCAGACATCTTCAGCTTGGCAGACCTCATCGAGGGACAGATAACGAATCTCTAACAAGCCGCACTGCTCAAGATTGGGGGCAGTAATACGCCAGCCACGTTGCAAGTCTCGATAGAGGCGATATTCGAGCACTTCCCGAAGCGCCCGGTGCGTCTCGGCTAGTTGCTGGAAACGCACGGTGGGATTGCTAGCGTATCGTTCGAGGGGAAGATTGAGCGCGTCAAACACCTTCTGTGCCAGATTCTGGTGAGAGAGTCCCACAGAACCAGCATCATAAACGGCGCGGTAGAGGGTCGCGCGGAGCAAGCCAATTTCGATGAAATCATTGAAGTGCCCAGCCTGCAGTGAGGCATCTTGTCTGTTGTCAGTAAAACTCAACAGCTTTCGTGCCTCTGCCTAAAGATCAGAATCGAGGCGCAGGTTGCGGATTGCCGACAAGCTCAAGATCGTCGTGGCCGTACTGCGTCCTTCCGTACCCAGAGAACTGAGTTTGGCGAAATCTGATGATTGGCGGGCTCCATACGAGACACCACAATACAGGCAGAAACGGAATGGCGCGCTGAGAAAGACACAGTCGAGTCCTTGATCACCCTCTTGCCCATCAGCACCAACTCGAACCGGCTTTGGCAAGTCATCTCGTCGGCTGGTGCGAACCCGAAGCGTATCGTGGAAGTCCTCAAGCCACTCATCCGGTAGTCTCTTCAACATCTCTTCTGCATCGATAGGCCAGGGAGCAGTCGAGCTAAAATACAGAAAACCCGCCTCACCTTCTTCGTCACTCAAACGGTCAGACAGTTCGCGCGGGATGTACTCCTTCTTCTGCGCATCGTTCTGCGAGGTGGCGCGGACACAGTAGTATTCTTGGCCACACTCGCGGCAAAACACGAGCGGAAGTAGGACACGGCTACGGTCCCCAGGAACATATTGTTGGCGCTGGATCGTGATATGGCGCTCTTCTTCTCGTTCAAGCGAGGCGTACACCGTGTCACCACGGCTGATGAATTGATGTAAGCGAAACGCAAACGGCGGGAAACGCTCTTCTGGAGGAAGTTCACAGGTGTAGCCGGCAAGGAGCCCTTCTTGGAGAGCCGCTATACATCGCGATTCAGGGACGTTAGTGAGGCAACTGAGTTCCTGAGCAGCTCCGTCGGGACCAGAAATGCTCCGAGGTCGCGCACGGATGAGGCGTCTGCTCCCAGACTCCGCGCGCACCCCGAAGACGGTCTCAATCCAGCTCGAAAGCGGATCTTTGACGAATTCCTGATAGTTTGTCGGAGGATGGCGAGTTGGATCTTCGATGCGTTGCCTTAGTGTGGTGACAAATGCCGGATCACTCAAGTCTCTCGCTGGCGTGGCATGGCGGAGAGTTTCACCAATAACGTGTTCGGACTTCACTTTCGTACCAAATAGGAGTGACGCAACCTGAGCGACCTCGGCCCGTTGTTCATCATAGGTCCCTATCCCCGCGATCGTCGCCGAAGTGCCCACACACTGGAGCTGGGATGCTGCAAGGGCATCTCGAACCCGGCGAACGAGCAGTGCCACATCAGCCCCTTGGCGACCACGGTACGTATGCAATTCATCGAGGACGAGGAACTGGAGTCCCTGCGCAGCTTGAATGAGATTTTTCTCCCGCGGCCGCGTGAGTAGGAGTTCCAACATCACATAGTTTGTGAGGAGGATATCAGGCGGATTGGTGATAATTCGCTGCTTGTCTTGCTCTGATTCTTGTCCCGTGTAGCGTTCAAAAGTAACAGGCCCTTTGCCATCTGGGTACCCGTGACAGAGAAACTTCTTAAGTTCTCCGTACTGGCTGTTCGCCAATGCATTCATGGGGTAAACAATAAACCCTTGAATACCGCGGCCACTGCCTCGCCGGAGGACGTGATCAACGATGGGGACAATGTACGCGAGGCTCTTTCCCGAACCTGTTCCGGTTGTGAGGATGTAGTTGTCTCCACCCTTGGCCGTGCGGATGGCTTCCGCTTGGTGGCGATGTAAGCGCAGCGGCTGACCTTCACTCGTGCTGCCGTGTTTATCCTTACGGAAAATCCGGCTGCATTCCGTGTGAAGTATGCCAGCGTACACTAGCTCGTCGATCCACTCTCCTGGTTCAAATGAAGGATTCAGTTGAATCAACGGCTCAGGCCAGAGCACGCCGGCAGCGAGACATTGGTCAACATAGGCTTTGATCTGTTGGTCCCGGATCTGAACGAAGCTTGATGTATAAGCAGCGTACTCCTGGATAAGTCGATCACGCAGATGAAAGATATGCATAGCTCTACCCTGCCCCGCCTAAGGAGCGAACGTCTCTCTGAGAAAGCGTTCGTTAGAACAATGGGCAGACTCTACCGGTTCTGCCGGGCAAAGGTCAAGAGAAACTGAGTCTTTTCGCCGAGGGCGCGAGGTGTTTCTGCTCCCTCACGGTCAACCCATTCTCAGGAATTTACCTCGCCCTCTCTCTCGAATTGCCACAGGGAACATGGTAGCCTTGGCCGGCTTGTATACACCACTGCGCGAAGGAGACAATTCATGATAGAGAAGCGTCCACTCGGTACTTCGGGACTCGCGGCGAGTCTGGTCGGTCTCGGCTGTAATAATTTCGGGATGAAGATTGACTTCACAGCCAGTCGCGCCGTCATTGATGCCGCCCTCGACGCCGGCATCACCTTCTTTGACACTGCGGATATGTATGGCAATGGCCAGTCCGAAGACTTTATCGGCCAGGTGCTGGGCCCGCGGCGCAAAGAGATCGTATTGGCAACGAAATTCGGCGGTGTGGCCATGATGCGCAAAAGCGGCGAGCGCTGGGGGACGCGGGCATACATCGTCACCTGTCTGGAGGCGAGTCTACAGCGACTGCGCACCGACTGGGTCGATCTCTACCAGATGCACTATCCTGATCCGACCACGCCAATCGAAGAAACCCTGGCCGCCTTGGACGACCTGGTGCGTCAAGGCAAAGTCCGAACGGTAGGCTGTTCCAACTTCTCCGGCGCGCAGCTCGCAGAGGCGACCACCCAAGCACGAGAGCGCCGCTTCGCGCCTTTCGTCACGGCTCAGAACGACTGGAGTTTGCTGAATCGTGGGGCTGAACGGGAAGTCATTCCTGGCTGTGATCGGTACGGGCTGGGGCAACTCCCATACTTCCCGCTGGCCAGCGGCATGCTAACGGGCAAATACCGGCGAGGCGCGGAGTTTGCTGCCGGGACACGCCTGGCTACCTTTAAGTTTGCCCAGGGTTTGGCTACGGAGGAGAACTTTACCAAGGTCGAAGCCCTCACGAACTTCGCCGAGAAACGCGGTCATACGCTTTTAGAACTGGCAGTGTCCTGGCTGGCTGCGCATCCCTGTGTAGTCTCGGTCATTGCCGGTGCGACTACGCCCGAACAAGTGCGCGCCAATGCCACAGCGGCAAACTGGAAGCTGTCGGCCGCCGAGCTCGCGGAGATCGATGCCCTGGCACCGCTCGCGCCAGTGTGAGCCTACAGCGGTTTGCCCTTGCATGAAGAGAGCAAGAAGGTAGGCCAGAATAAGCGGAGCGTTTCCGGCAGCGACGCGCACGCCGGGAACGGACTGCGGTCTTATCCCGGCCTACGACTGAGAAAACCGTATGTCTCCTCGCTCAAATGAAAACTGCTGTAAGTAGGCCGCTCATGCTCAGCGTACGGGGATTGCAGAAACGCTTTGGCGCGCGGGTAGCGGTTGACGGGGTGAGCTTCGCGATCAAGCCGGGCGAGGTCTACGGTCTGCTGGGCCCCAACGGCGCGGGCAAGACTACCTCGATCTCGATGATCGCCGGAATTCTTGCGCGCGATGCTGGAGAGGTCGAGATCGACGGCCTCGATATCGATGCCGGGCCGCCGGCACGCGCACAGATAGGCATCGTGCCGCAGGCCATCACCCTGTACTTAGATCTCACTGCTCGTGAAAACCTGCACTTTTGGGGGCGGATGTACGATCGCCGTGGTGACGGACTCCGGCGGGCGGTAGAAGAGGCGCTCCAGGCTGTAGGACTGACGAAGCGCGCTGATGACGTTGTGAGTACCTACTCGGGCGGCATGCAGCGGCGCCTCAACCTCGCCTGTGGGATCCTGCACCAGCCCAAGTTGTTGATCCTGGATGAGCCGACGGTAGGGGTCGATCCGCAAAGCCGTAGTGCGATCTTCGAGCTGGTCGAGCGCTTGCGCGACGAAGGCACGGCCATCCTTTACACCACCCACTATATGGAGGAGGCTGAGCGCCTGTGCTCTCGTATTGGCATCATTGACGCGGGCAAACTCATTACCGAGGGCACGCGCTCGGAACTGGTCGCTGACTTGGGTCGGGCGGTGCGTATTGAGATTGGGCTTGAGCACGACGAAGGACTCGAGCGGGCAGTGTCCGTGGTGACTGGGCTTGAGGGTGTTCACTCGGCTGCAGTAGTGGCTGAGCGTCTCCACGTATTTGCCGACGAGGGTGCGCATCGACTTCCCCCACTGCTGACCGCGCTCCTCAACACCGGCCTGGTGGTGGCGAATGTCAAAGTCGTCGAACCCAGCCTCGAGGACGTCTTTCTGCGTCTGACGGGACGGATGCTGCGGGACTGAAGCACTCGTGCGCTACGCCTGGACCATCTGTCTGAAAGACCTGCGCCAGCGGCTGCGCGATCGCACGGCGCTCATGCTCGCGGTGGTCGTCCCGCTCGTGCTGACCACCCTGATGGGCTTGGCGCTTGGCCGCTCGGAGAGTTTCCGCATGCGCCTGGCGATCGCGGATCTCGATGGCTCGGAGTTGTCACAGGCGTTCCTCGCCTTCGTCGAGCGTCCTTCGTTGCAAGGTATCGTCTATGTAAACCGCGTCGATTCGCTCGCCGCAGCTGAAGCTGCTGTCACCGACGGGAACGCAGAAGGTGCGGTCGTACTCCAAGCCGGTTTTGCGAAGGCGGCTCGTGCTAGCCGGACTGTCCCTGTTGAGATTCTTGCTGCCGGCGATCACCCGTTCTCCGCGCGTATGACTGAGGCGTTGGTCCGCGACTTCCTGAGCCGCGCGACAGCTACAGCGACAACAGAGAGCGCGCGCGCCATTCCCTCGGTGCTGCCGCTCTCGCCTGGTGGGCGCTTGCGCACGGTTGACTTCTTTGCCGCGTCGATGGCAGTACTCTTTCTGACTTTTACCGTGCTCTCGGGCGTGCGGGCGTTGCAATCTGAGATCGATAGCGGCACCATCGTGCGGCTTATGGCCACGCCCGCTGAGCCCGTCATAATCTTAGCTGGCAAGTTTGCAGCGCTGGTGATCGTTGGCCTCGTGCAGATGGCGGTGATGATCGTGGCGACGTCGCTGCTCTTCGGGACCAGCTGGGGAAACCCGCTACCGGTGGTCGTGCTCGTCGGCACCAGCGTGCTCATGGCGATTGGTCTCACCGCATTCTTCATGAGTCTGGCTGAGAATGCCGAGCAAGGACAAGGGCTGGCGAGCATCGTGATCTTCTTGCTGGCGGTGGTGGGTGGGCAGTTCCTCCCTCCGCAAGGACTGCCTGATGTGTTCGAAACCCTCAACCGCCTCACCCCAAACGGCCAGGCATTTCGCGGCTTCACCGATCTCGCGGCCGCCGCAGGCACGGGCAGTGTGCGCACCATCCTCGAGCCTTTGCTGGTGACCGGCGGTGTGGGTTTGTCGGGCATTGCGTTTGCTGCCGTCAAGGCGCGTAAGGCACTGCAGCGGGCGCTCTAATGGCACGGCTTGGGCTCAGCGCGATCGTAGCCGCCGCGGCGGCCAGCGGCGCCAGTGCGAGGCGAAACCGGCAGCGGATGTTCATCCTCTTCCTCCTGCCGATCGTCGTGATCACCGTGATCGGCCTCGCTATGGGTGGCTATAGCGACCCGTCGTTCGTCATCGGGGTGCTCGATCGCGCTGACACCGACGTGAGCCATACGTTCCTCGCCGACTTGGCCGCACGGGCACCCCTCCGCATCCGCAGCTATGCCGACCAAGAGACGATGCGCATTGCGGTCTTCCGCGGTCGCCTGAACGGCGGGATCCTCATCCCGCCTGGCTGGCGTGGCACGGACGACCTCGAAGTCTACTTATCTCAGGCGAGCGTCGGAGCACCGATCATTCGCGCGACCATCGATGCCGCACTCAGTCGCAGGGACCGCGGGGCTGCGCCCTTTGACATCACAACTCGTTTTCCTGGTGGTGGGCTGGCTGGCGCGCCACGCCTCGGCTTCCGGTACACGGCGCCGGCCAACGTGGTGCTCTTTATTATGATCCACGGCTTTGTTGCTTCGCTCGCTATCATCCAGTTACGTCGCTCTGGACTGGCGAAACGCCTGCTCGCTACCCCCAGGCGCACCTGGGAACTTTTTGCCATGCTCGCTATTGGGCCGCTGCAGGTCATGAGTATCCAGGCAGCTTTCCTGATAGGGAGCACCTGGCTCGCCTTCGGCATCCCCTGGGGCGACTCGCTGGGAGTGCTCCTCGTCACTGCAGCGCTCATCTGTTTTGGAGTCTCGCTGGTTTTCTGCATGGGCACGGTGTTTCGCACTCCCGAGCAAGCCACCTCCCTGGGTCCATGGCTCGGCACGGTCCTCGGCATGCTCGGCGGCTGTATGTGGCCTCTCGAAATTGTTCCCCCTGTTATGAAAACTCTTAGTCATTTCTCACCTGCAGCCTGGGCCATGGACGCGTATTTGGCGCTCATCTTTGACCATGCCTCTGTCCGTAACATCCTTCCCGCAGTCGCTGTTCTTCTGCTCTTCGCTGTAACCCTCGCTCTCGTCGGCATAGTCCGCCTCCGCCCACAATTCTCGCGCTAGTGTTGTCCTGATGCCCTCTTGACCAACAGAAGGAGCCAGCAGGATAATTCCTCCAGCCTATCGTCCTTCACAGCAAGTCCATCTACAGAAAGGGATGAGTTCATGAGCGAATATCAATACTACGAATTTCTGGCGATTGACTGTCCCCTCGAGGCCAAGCAGATGGCCGCCTTGCGCGCCCTTTCCACCCGCGCCGAGATCACGTCTACGCGCTTTACCAATGTCTACAGCTGGGGTGACTTTAAGGGTTCCCCTGAGAAACTGATGGAGCAGTACTTCGATGCCCATGTCTACGTGGCCAACTGGGGGACCCAGCTCTTGATGCTGAGACTGCCAAAAACCCTGCTGAGCAAAGAGATGCTGGCCCCGTACTGCGTTGAGGAGGGGTTGCACGGCTGGACGAAGGGTGAACACCTGATCATCGAGTGGCACAGAGAGGGAGAACCGGGCGACGACTGGGTTGAGGGCGAGGGCTGGATGGCGCGTCTGATGCCAATCCGCGAAGAGCTCGAACGGGGCGATTACCGTGCGCTCTACCTCGGCTGGCTCGCTGCCGCCAGCCTCGACGATATTTCCGAAGAGACGAGCGAACCGCCAGTGCCCATGGGGCTCGGAGCCTTAACCGCGGCGCAGCACTCGCTCGTCGAGTTTCTGAGCCTCGACGAAGATTTCCTTGCGGCTGCGGCCCAGGCAAGTCCGCCCGTGTCGGACCGTGCAGACTCTCCCCATGAGATGGTGCAATGGGTAGCAGCCATCCCGGCGGACGAAGCACGACAGTACCTACTGCTCTTGTTACAGGGCAAGGCCAAACAAGCCGAGCGAGAAATGCGACAAAAGTACACGCTAGCCCGGCGTGCTCAGGGTTCACCGACGACCGCGGCGTCAGAGCAAAAGCGGCGGACCCTCGCTGAGTTGCACACGCTGACGGAACGCGCCCGAGCAGAACATCTTGAACGAAAAAAACGGCAACAGCAACGCACGCTGGAAAAACAAAGACAACAGCGCGAGCAATATCTGGCGACCCTAACCGAGGATTTCGAGCAGCATTGGCGGGAGGTCGAGGACTTTGTCGCGCAACAAATCGCGTCCGCTTATGACCGTGCCCGCGACTTGTTAGTGGACTTGTCCGAGGCGTACACCCTGAAACAGAACCGCGACGAATTTCTGAGGAAGTTCGCGCAATTTCGCGCCAAGCACAGCCGGCGAAGCGCTTTGTCACGCCGGCTGGATAAGGCGGGGCTCAAATGAGTGCTGAAGGCAAATCTTTATCGTTTGACGAATAAGAGAGGCCAGGAGGATAATCGTCGTAGTGTGAGGTAACTATGGAGCGCAAGCTCACCGCCATTCTCAGTGCTGACGTCAAAGGCTACAGCCGCCTCATGGGCGAGGATGAAGAGATGACCCTGCGCACCTTGCAGGCCTACCGGCAGGTGACGGACAGGCTGATCGAGCAGCATCGTGGTCGCATCGTCGGGACGGCGGGCGACAGCATTCTGGCGGAGTTTGCCAGCGCAGTGGCGGCCGTGCAGTGTGCGGTCGAGCTCCAGCAGGAGCTGCGCGGCAAGAACGCCGCGTTATCGCCGGAGCGGCGGATGGAGTTTCGCCTCGGCATCAATGTCGGCGATGTCATGGTGGAGGGCGAGCAGATCTACGGGGATGGGATCAACGTGGCGGCGCGGTTGCAAGGCTTGGCCGACCCGGGGGGGATCTTCATTGCCGGGACCGTCTACGACCAGGTCAAGAACAAGCTGGCCCTCCACTACGAAGATCTGGGCGAGCAGACCGTCAAGAACATTGCCGAGCCGGTGCGGGTGTGGCGGGTGCGAGCGGAGGAGTCCAGCAGTCCGGCGTCCGGCGTCCGCAGTCCGGCGTCTGAAGTTCAAGGTTCAAGGTTCAAGGTTCAACGCTCAAAGCCCCGTAGGGTGGGCACTGCCCACCGTAATTGGGTAGTGGCGGCTGTGGTTGGCCTGCTGCTCACTACCGGAACAATCGTAGCCGTCCGCTATCTCTCCTTTCCTGCCCGCACCCAACCCCCAACACCCAGCACCCAGCTAGTACTCAGCACTCAGGACTCAGCACTCAGCACTGAAGCCGCGCCAGCGGCGTTACCGCTGCCCGACAAACCCTCCATCGTCGTGTTGCCCTTTGTGAACATGAGCAAAGATCCCGATCAGGAGTATTTCAGCGATGGCATGACTGAGGACCTCACCTCCGATCTCT
This sequence comes from Deltaproteobacteria bacterium, assembly GCA_016200595.1. Classification (GTDB taxonomy): domain Bacteria; phylum Desulfobacterota; class Binatia; order Bin18; family Bin18; genus JACQEL01. The sequence goes on along the minus strand of JACQEL010000583.1, from coordinate 1,029 downwards.
CGAAGATCTCCAGCCTGTTCGTCATCGCGCGCAACTCGGCCTTCACCTACAAAGGCAAAGCGGTGAAAGTCCAAGACGTGAGCAAGGAGTTGGGCGTGCGGTATGTATTGGAAGGCAGTGTGCGCAGGGCTGACAACCAGGTGCGGATCACGGCGCAGTTGATCGATGCCACCACCGGCGGTCACTTGTGGTCAGAGCATTACGACCGCCCCCTCCAGGACATCTTTGCCCTGCAAGATGAAGTCGTACAGAAGATCGTGACGACGCTGAAACTCCAACTCACGGTGCAGGAGCAAGGAATTCTGGTGCGCAAGACCACGGACAACCTGGAGGCCTATGACTACTACTTGCGCGGGGTGGAGCATTTGAATCGCTACACGCAAGAGGCCAATGCGCAGGCCCGGCAGATGTTTGAGAAAGTCCTTGAGCTGGACCCACAGTATGCGGAGGCGTACGCCTCCCTGGGTTGGACCTACCTTAGAGAGTGGAGCTTGCAATGGAGTCAGGACTCGCAGGCCCTGGAACAGGCGTTGGCACTGGCGCAACGGGCCGTAGCCTTGGATGACTCCCTCGCCCAGGCTCACGTGACATTAGGCACTGTCTATCTGTGGAAAAAGCAGTACGAGCAGGCCATCGCCGAGGCAGAGCGGGCCATTGCCCTCGATTCTAACTTCGCTGATGCTTATATGCGGCTGGGAAATTTTCTGACATTTGCGGGCCGGCCGGAGGAAGCCCTCGGGTTGATAGAGAAGGCGATGCGCCTCAACCCCCATTATCCAGCCACCTACTTATTCGCCTTAGGCACTGACTACAGATTGATGGGGCGGTATGAGGAGGCGATTGCCGCTTTCAAGAGAGCCCTCACCCGCAATCCCGATCTTATGCCTGTCCACCTTAACCTGGCTGTCGTCTACAGCGAGTTGGGCCGGGAGGAGGAGGCGCGGGCGGAGGCAGCAGAAGTCCTGCGGCTCAATCCCAAGTACTCTCTGGAGGTTTTGCGGCAGATTAACCCCTTCAAAGATCCAGCGG
>JACQEL010000582.1 GCA_016200595.1 Deltaproteobacteria bacterium | reverse complement strand
TGAGACTTGGGACTGCAGCGTCAGCTGCCCCTTCAGCCGATACAACTCCGCCTCGTAGAACCGGTCCCCAGTGTTGTTCACCGCATCCAGTGCCTCGGCGAGTACACTCAGTCCCTCTTGTGTCTGGTCCACATTCCCATACGCCTCGGCGAGCATAGCAAGATGGACGGGCCGGTGAAACTCCGCGCCTGTGGCCTGTATGGCTGCCAAACCCTGGCGCAGCAGGGCAATTCCCTCCTCTCCGTGTCCCTGCATCGCCAGCGCCCAACCCCGCATGATGAATCCCTGGGACGTCCTCAGCGCAAACCCATGCACAGCCGCGAGCTCTAGCAATGTTTCTGCCCGGGCTTGGGTTGCTGGCTCCTCGCGACGGAACTGATGGATACGGACAACACAACTTAGAGCATAGCCCAGGCTAAAAGGGTGAGAGAACTTCTGAGCCAGGCTCAACGCCTCCTGGACCCTATGGAGCGCCTGCTCTGGATAGCCGAGACCCCATAGGGCATAGGCCTCCCAGCCAAGACAGGAGATCCCAACGTCCTCGCCAAAGAGGGAGATATGGGAGCGGTGCTGTTGAGGATCGTAGAGGGCAATGCCCCGCTCCAAGTGCTCTCGGGCTCGGGGTAAATCGCCCAGCAAGACAGAGGTAGTCCCAACGCAGAGTGAAGCCCCGGTAAGGAACACGGGGTCTTGGACGTTCTGGGCCAGCTTGAGGAATTGTTCTTCCAGTTCCCGCGCGGTCTGTAACTCATCCCGCCCGATATAAAACGCGGTCAGTCTCCACAAGACGAGGAAGAGCTGAGGGGTTTCGCCCACCTGCCGGCACAACTCTCGCGCTCGAGCCAAGGCTTGGCCGACTTCAGGGGCGGCATAGCCTCGGGCGGCCATCAGCGCAGTACCCAGAGCAATTTGTAGCGTGAGTTCGGCTTGGGCCCCCTCGGGCGTGTCCGGTAAGGGCTTCAGCAACTCCAGCCCTTTCGTCAAGTGACTGATTGCTTCCGTATACGCTGAGCGCTGGTTCGCTCTCTGTCCGGCTTGCTGCCAATAGGGAATGGCTTGCACGATGAGCCCCGCCTCCGTGCAGTGATGGGCGAGCAGTTCAGGTTGGGTCTCTTTTGTTTCTAGAAAGCGTTCTTCCAAGACGTGCACGACCTGCTGGTGATACTGCTGTCGTTTGCTCTTCAGTAAGGATTGGTACGCGGTGTCCTGAATAAGGGCATGCTTGAAGATATAGCTCGCCTGCGGTGGTACCCCGCGTTGATACACTAGTTCCGCTTCTACTAACTGCCGCAATCCCTGCTGCAGGGTCTCTTCGTCTAAGGGAGAGACGGCGTGGAGCAAGTCGTACGAGAACTCTCGCCCCAGGGTCGCCCCCAACTGCGCAATCTCACGGGTTGTAGCAAGCCGATCCAGCCGTGCCATCAGCGAATCCCGTAGCGTAGTGGGAATCGCCAATGGCGGTAGTGGTCCGGTTAACTCATAGTGCCCGTCCGTCTCTCGTAGTAACCCCGACTCTAGTACCATCTTGGTCAACTCTTCCACGAATAGTGGCACCCCATCCGTCTTGTGTACGATCTGCTGGTACACTTCAGCGGGGAGCGGTTTGCCGCCGGTGACCTTCTCGATCATCTCCCCGACCTGCATGCGCGGTAGCCGAGCCAGGGTTAGTGAGGTCAGATGCATCCGACTGCTCCACGGGGGCGTAAACTCAGGCCGTGCGGTCAACAGCAGTAGCAAGCGGGTCGTCGGGACTTGATCGAGCAAGAGCCCTAAGAGTTCGATGGTGGAGGGATCGGCCCAATGCAGGTCTTCCCAGACGCAGTACACGGGAGCGCGCTCGGCTTCTTCCACCAGCCAGGCGACTAAAGCATCCTGGGTCTTCTGCTTCTGTTTCTGTGGACTCAACGCCAGAGGTGGGACCTCCTCCGGATGGGGCAATGAGAGCAACGCGGCCAAGAGCGAGAGGGTGTCAGCCTGGGGGAAGCGATAACGCGCAAGAGTCTGCCGGAGTTTGGCGAGTTTGACCTGAGGGGTATCGTCCCGCTCAACCTGCAGCACTCGCTGGACATGAGTAATGACTGGATACAGGGCACTATTCTGATAATAAGGCGAGCAACGGAACTCCAAGCAGACAGCGCCGCCCTGCGCCACCTGGCCTTTGACCTCTTGGACCAGACGCGATTTGCCAATACCGGGCTCACCACTCAGTAACACCACCTGACCATCACCTGCCTGAGCGGCTGTCCAACGCTCCAGCACCAAGCCCACTTCATTGGCTCGTCCCACTAAGGGAGTGAGCTTCCCTGTACTGACTTCGGCTTCCAGGCGGCTTTGGGCGCTACTCTCGCTCAGGGGGCGATACACGCGGAGCGGAGCGGACATGCCTTTCACCGTCTGGAGGCCCAAGTCCTGGCAGTCAAACAACCCTGCGGTCAACCGCTGGGTTGTGGCGCTGATGATCACGGTATTTGGCGCGGCCAGTCCCTGCAGCCGCGCCGCGATGTTGGGAGTGTCACCTAACGCCAACTGCTCGCGCTTGCCTCTGTCTCCAATCTCGCCGACTACGACTTGGCCGGTATGGATGCCGATCCGTACTTGGAGTGATCTTTCCTTCCCCTCTTGCGGGAGAAGGTTAGGATGGGGGGTAAGTGCGGTCACGGTACTGACTGTGGCCCCCTCACCCTGTCCCTCTGTGGGGCCTTGATTAATCAAGGCCCCACTCGGCGAGGGAACCGTTTTTTGTATGGCGGCAATAATCTCCAATCCCGCGCGCACCGCCCGCTGGGCATCATCTTCATGCGCTAGGGGATAGCCAAAGTAGACCAGCAGGCCGTCACCCAGATACTGGGCGATGTAACCCTCATAGCGGCTGACCACCTCCGCGCAGACCCCTTGATACGCGCGCATCACCTCACGAAGTTCTTCGGGATCGAGTCGCTCCGAGAGCGCGGTGGAACCGACCAGATCACAGAACATCACCGTCAACTGGCGGCGCTCAGCCGCATCCCGTCTAACGTCTTGCGTCTGGGATTGAGAGTCCGGCGGCCGCAGTCCGGCGTCCGCAGTCCGGCGTCCCCAGTCTGCGCAGTGGGAAGCTGGGAGGAACCTGGAACCTGAAACGTGGAACCTGAAACTGGCGAAGCGCCGATCCACACCAACACTTTGCCATTCTCGTCGCGGGCTATCTGTTCTCCTTCGATCAGCTCGTCCTTGAGATCCGCCAGCGCTGCTTCATCCAAGTTAAATTCGCGTTGGAGCGCACGGTACGTGATCCGCCCCTTGCGCTGCAGTAAGGCGCTGGCCTGTGTGACAATCTCAGAGAACTTCACCGTGCCCCCTTAGCTCCCTTGTTTCCCTAATGCGACAAGTTCGTCCAGCAGCGCTTTCGCTTCTTGCAAGTCTTTGGTGTCAAACCCTTCGGTGAACCAGCCGTAGATCTCGGCCAGCATCTGCCGCGCTTCGTCCTTCTTGCCCTGCTGCTGCCACAGGCGGGCGAGACTGGTAGCCGCACGCAGTTCCCAGGATTTTGCTTGCTGCTTCTGAGCGATAGCAATGGCCTTCAGGAAACATGCTTCGGCGTCCTCTTCCCCTGTAGGGTGGGCTTCGCCCACCGTCCCTGCTCCGGCAACCGTTACGTCGTGGGGGGCAATGCCCACCCTACTTGTTTCGACTTGGGACTTGGGACTTGAGACTTGGGACTGAAGCGCCAGCGTTCCCTTGAGCCGATACAGCTCGGCGTCATAAAAGTGCTCTCCATTTTTCTCCGCGACTGCCAACGCATTGGTCAAGGACTGGGAGGCCTCCTGACTTCTTCCCAGGTTGCTCTGAGTCTCGGCGAGAAGGGCAAACAAATAGGGTGTGATATGCTCTCCAACGTTTGCTCTATACAGGGCGAGCCCGTGCTCGATCTGGGCAAGACCTTCTTCCGTGCTTCCCTGCCTGGCCAGCGCCCAGCCGTGGGTGCCAGCCAAAATGCCCCCATAGAACGATAACCCCTGCTCAGCGGCAATGGTAATGGCCGCGTCAGTCGGCCCCTGGAGAATCTGCTCAGGCTGCTGGCAGAACTGCTGGAGCCAGGCATCCCAGCAGCGGGCGAGAACAAGACTATGATGGTGGGCTAAGTCTGGTGCCAGACTGAGCGCCTCCTGATTTTTCCTCAGCGCCTGCTCTGGATACCCGCAGCACCACAGTACCAGCACGAGATCCGTGAGGCAGAGCATGCCCACGTCTACTCCATAAGACATCCACACCGATTTCTGTGATTGCGGATCGTGGTAGCGCATTCCTTGTTCCAGGTGGGTGCGGGCAGCAGTGAGGCTTCCGGTCCACCAGAAGTGCGACCCTATCATAGTATGGCCAGCAAGCAGCATGGCTGGATCTTGTTGACGCTCAGCACTAGAGAGGAGTTGTTTTTCCGGTTCAAGAGCCAAGCTATGTTCTCCACGCACGCGGTAGAAGAGACTGAGCGCCCACAGCACTGGGCCTAGTTGCGGGGTCTCACCCACTTGTTGACACAGTTCCCAGGCTCGCGTGTAGGCTTTTTTCGTCTCTAGCGCTGTGTAGCCTTTGACTGTCATCAAGATTGCGCCCAAAAGGATTTGTAACCGCAGTTCTTGGAGCGTATGGGCAGGGGAAGCCGGCAGAGCCGCAAGCAACTCCAGGGCAGCAGTCAGGTGCGTAATGGCTTCTGTATTGGCCGAGCGCTGGGCGGCCTGTTGTCCTAACAGAGACAGGTATTCAATGGCTTTCTCGCTGTTCCCACTGCGAGTGTAGTGGTGCGCAAGTTCACTGTAGTGCTCGTCGAGCTGCTCACGGTAGACATCTTCAATTACCTGGCCAACGTGTTCGTGTAACACTTTGCGCCGTTCGAGGAGGAGCGAGTTGTAGGCCACTTCCTGCGTCAGCGCGTGTTTGAAGGTGTACTCTACGTCCGGAAACGCCGGCTGCTCGTAGAGAAACTCTTTGCT
>JACQEL010000046.1 GCA_016200595.1 Deltaproteobacteria bacterium | reverse complement strand
GTAGGGGTTGGTGCCGATTTTTTCCTCCAGTTCCAGACCTCGGCGATACGCCTGACGGGCGTAACTCCCGTCAAGTTTGCCGAGACGGTCGGTCCCCAGCAAATGCTCGTACAACTCAAAATTGGCAAATTCATCAGTCGGTGACAGCCTGGGGTGCGTCTCCGACTGCCCTTTCGTCTGGGCAATTTCGTTGACTGGCTCGTTCTCCATCCGCCGCTGAGCGTAAGCGCGGTCGATCGGCTTTCCGTCGCTGTCTACCAGGTCGTACATCAGTCCGTTGCTGACATTGGCGTTATGCGGAATAGCCAGGACCTCTATGCCGTCCTTGCGTGAGTTCTCCAAAAACGTCCAGAGGTCCTCAGGCTTTTGTGAATCGAAAGACGAGAACGGCTTGGCTGGTACTTTCGTACCCCGAAAAATTACATTGCGATGGAGGTTCTGGAAGCCGGGAAGTGACGTCCACTCATAAGCAATAAACGTAGTGAACGTACCGGGCTGATAATGGTGCTCGGCCGCATCAATGACAATCTGCCAATTCGAGCGCAAGACCTGTTCCTCGACAAACTCAGGAATCGGCTTACTTTCTGCGATCATGTTGGCAAGCTCGCGGAACGTCTTAGTACGAACCTGCAAATCGGAGCTGGTGACGCCGGAAGCCAAGCTTGAGCTTGACAGTGGACTATTCGGGTCTGCCAGCATACGGATCACGCCCATGTATTCGGAGTGATCCGTGACCCCGAGAAAATCGAGCGGCGCCTTACGCTGAATTTTATTGCCAAGGTAGTCGATTGCTTCCCCCTTGGCGTAGCGATAGGCATCGTCCGGCGTGGTGCGCGTCCCGATGGTAAAGGCATCGAAGGACAACATGGTATGCAAGTGCAGGTCGCCAAAGTAGACATTCCGGAGCGGATTCTTCGTGGGCGCGCCTTGAGTCTGCGCCCGGGCGACGCCGTTCAGCAGCACAACACAGAACAACGCCCACAGATACGTGCCTGACCGTCTCCCCATAGAGCCCCCCTCTCTTGTCTGCCGACCTTTAGCGTTTGCCCACTGGAACATACACTCCGCCAGGCATTGTCAAAAGAATGCCGCGACCCGTTGGATCACCCAGAAGGCTGACACCGATCCTATGCCATAGGCTGCCGCTCGTCGCCACCCCTGTTCGTACACTCCGACCCAGCGTCGTACCCCGTAGGCGATAGTGAACATTCCAGCAATAAACAGCAATTGCCCCATCTCCACTCCGACATTGAACATCAGTAACGCGAGCGGGATGTCGGTCGGCGGCAAGCCTACTTCCGTGAGCGCGCCGGCAAAGCCAAAGCCGTGTAAGAGTCCAAAGCTGAAAGCGACAGCCCACGGATAGAGCGCCATCAGACTTTTCTCGTGCTTCTGCTGTTTGGCGAGTTCAGCCGCCAGAAAGAGGATCGAGAGTGCGATTACCGCCTCGACTGGTGCCTGTGGAACATGGACGAAGCCCAGGGTAGCCAATCCTAAGGTCATGCTATGGGCAACGGTGAATGCGGTAACCGTCTTGAGCAGCAGCCAGCGCCCCTGCACGATAAGCAAAAGCCCGAGTATGAACAACAGGTGATCGATCCCGCTGAGAATGTGTGCGACACCCAAGGCGAAATAGCTGTTGACGACATCTAGCATTGACGGAGCGCCGCGCACGGTGAAGCTGGGCGCGCCGGCCCGCAAAACATGGGTTTCCGTCACACCCACCGCCAGCGACACGCGGACCAGCACATCAGTGATCGTACTCGACAGCCCGGTGATAGCGATCGATCGTCCACTCAGGCTGGTTTCGTTGCAGGTAAGCGTCCAGCGTTCTATTACCGATCCAGACGCGGTGTAGATCGTTCGCGGTGTCGCGTCTCGGCACTCCTGAGGAAACTGTGGTGCCAGCGCCAGGGCTTGATCACCAAGCGTTGGCCGCCGCCATATGACTTCATAACGACCGGGCACACGTTCGGTGAGTTCGAGATAGGAGGGACGAGACTCGTGCGCATGGCAAAGAGTAGATAGCGATAAGAACATGATCCCGAGCAGCCCGCTGAAGAACAACTTGAGCGCCGCCAAATCGAAACACAGGATATTGGCACACTTTACGACGCGACTGTTCAGTGATGTCATTCTGAGCGAAGCGAAGAATCTCACCGTCAGACCCTTCGCGGAGTTTATCCTGAGTCCTTCGCCGATGCTCAGGACAGGCTCCGTCGAAGGGCTCAGGGTGACAATCCTGGTGTGCCAATCTCTTGTGGTCTGGCTTAGAGAGGACTGAGAAATCACCTCAATCTCATTCACGGTTTTATCCCCTGACTCAAGGCCACTCGCGAAGTCTCAGACATTGGTGCGATGACAATCTTGTAACGCTCACGTAGATGTTGGTAAGCGCTTTCACTCGCTTCTTGCCGCTGATTAGCGATGAAGTCGTCTTTCACTTTGGTGCGCACGGTGTCGAATTCTGGTAAGGTCGCGGCGATCCGCTCCTGAATACGCACCAGATGCACTCCGTATCCCGACTCGAGCGGGCCTTCCCATTGGCCAAGTGGCGTCGCGAAGAGTTGTTCGGCAAAGGCCTGGCCGAACTCGCGCGCCACTTCCAACTGGGTTCGCTGCGCATAATCAACACTCAGGACGAAGCGATCACCACGTTCAGGCGCGCGCGGCAGCGGATGTTTCTCTGTTCGCAGCCTGGCGAGCACTCGTTCCGCGTCCTGCTGCACATGGCCGCGACGCTCGTCCGGGTTGAAGTAAATATGCGTGAACGAGAGCTTCACCGGTTCCCGGTACTGCTCAACATGGGTCGTAAAAAACTTCCGCACTTCCTCATCGCTCGGCTCAGCCAACGCTGCTATATCAGCGACCAAGAAGTCCATCTTTTGCGCGAGACGGCGGCGGACGATGGTGTCGTCGCGGTCGAGTCCTAGCGCCTTGGCCTCGCGCGAGAGCACCTCTTCGCGAATATATTGGTCGATAAGCCATTGGAGTTCCGGTTGCGTCGGCGGGCGTCCTTGTTGTTGCCTCCACTGTTCCTGGAAAAGGGAGATTTGCGCGGCGCTCACCGCAATCGTATCACTGGTAGGTTCACGGCGATCATGTACAAATCCATGGAGGGCAAAGAGCAGGGCACCGATCATGAGAAAGTGCACCAACGGTTCACGCAGGAATCGCATCTCCCCAGGTTTTCCTCCCGTGCGTTCTTGCTATAGCTCTGCAACGAACACGTCAACAAGTGGTTAACGAAAAGAACCGCGCTTGGTCTTTTCCGGCTGCGCACAATGCCGTAGATTCATGGTGAAAGTGCTGGCTCGGTAAGGAGGAAACATATGACGGCAGCTGCCCTGCAAACTGAATCACCGCAAAACGCCTGGCGCCAGGTGACGCCCGGGCATGAAAGCTGGGCGCGGACGGCGCGGGCGGGTGATCCCAACAAATACTATATGATCTCGGTCGATACCCACGGTGTTGAGCCGCTGGATTTTTTGGAGAAGCGTATTGAAAAGCAATACCTGCAGCGTATCCCGCGCGTCCAAATTGATGAAGATGGCGCCCAGTGGCTGATTACTGAAGGAATACAGCCCATGTTGGTAAAACCCGGGCGTAATGCACAGAAGCATCTGCTCGCGCGCGAGGCGTTCGAAGAACCTGACTACTTTCAACCCTACACCAGTCGCATGGAGTCAGAAGACCTGTTGCGCTATCGAGCCAGCGCCGATTTGCAGCAACGCGTGCGCGACGCTGAAACGGATGGCGTTGATGCCGAGATCATTTTCCCCAACAAAGGGCTCTTGTGCTTTGCCACGTCCGATCCGATTTTCCAGCAAGCCATGTTCCGCGCCTGGAATCGCTGGGCAAGGGAAAACTTCGCCGACTACTGGGAGCGGTTCGTCCCTATGGCGGTGATCGCCTCAGGTGACCTTGAAGGAGCGCTGGCGGAAGTAAAATGGGCCGCCGCACAAGGCTTCAAGGGTCTCACGTTGCCGAACAAGCCGATCTTTGGCCCTACCAAGACAGGCGAGCTCCAGTACAATGACAAGTCTTTTGAGTCCTTGTGGTCGTTGATTGAAGAAGTGGACCTGCCGATAACGTTTCACGTCTCGACTGGTCGTGATCCGCGAGCAGTCACCGGTCTGGGTGGTGCCGTGATTAACTATGTCTGTCACTCGATGCCGACTGTGATGGACCCGCTCGTTAACTTAATCAGCTCAGGCGTGTTCGAGCGACACCCGAAGCTGAAAGCAGGGTCCATTGAAGGAGGCATTGGCTGGGTGCCGTGGATGCTTGAGGCGATGGACTACTCCTTCCAGGCGCATCATATGTGGGTGCGTCCGGTGATGCCCGAGCTGCCGAGCTTCTACTATCGACGCAACTGCTTCTCCGCCTTTATGGAAGATCATGTGACCCTGCCACGGGCAGAAGAACTGCATCTCGTAGATAATTTGATGTGGTCGAATGACTATCCGCATCACGAAGGAAGCTGGCCGCACTCGGCCGAAAGTATCGAGCGGCAGATGGGCTGTCTGTCAGAGGCGAGCCGCGCCAAGATCCTCGGCCTTAACGCTGCGCGCGTGTTTAAGCTTGAGAGGGCGAAAGAGAAGCGGTGAGGTCAAATAGTAGATATCGGTCACAAGTCGATAGGTTGGGCAATGCCGCAGCCTTGCCCAACCTTCATCTGGGCTGATAAAACCGGACTTTGCTCATGCCGACCTGGCGGGTATGCTGCATCGAAGGAAGAGGGACTATGAGCACCGAACCTTCTCAAGTCGTTGAGGTCCAACAGACAGAGCACCCTTACATCGTTCGTGTCCCTGGCATCTGCGGCGGCCGACCAACGATCAAAGGGACTCGAATCACCGTGCAGTTAATCGCTGAATTATACAAGGTTGGAGATTCGGTGGAGGAGATGTTGCAAGGTTATCCCCACCTGCCGGCTGCAGCAGTCTACGATGCTATCAGTTACTACCTCGATCATCAGCCGGAGATTGAGCAGGCGATTGTTAACAATCGCCTCGAAGCGCTCATAGCGAAACACGACCTGACTATGGATGAACAAGGAGTGTTGCATTTCTCCAAGGCAACGACGAAGTGACACCAGAAGACCCACAACGTTTGTTTGCTGCTATCTACACTGATGAGGATGTTGGCTCTCACCTTGCTCCTGCTCTGCGGCGGCGCGGCTATGAAGCACAAAGCACGGTAGAAGCTGACAATCTGGAAAATTCGGACGAAGCGCAACTAACCTATCCTACCGCACATGGGATGGCGTTTCTCACTTATAACGCTCAGGATTTTATCCCTCTGGCTCGCAACTGGTACTTAGCTGGTCGCGAACACGCCGGCATAGTTCTCTCCGAACAGTTCAGTCAGCGACAATTCGGTGAATTACTGCGCCGGGTGCTACGCCTGCTGGATCATCTGACCGCCGACGAGTTGTATAATCAGGTGATCTTTCTTCAACAGTTCAAATAGTTGTCATCTGCTAAATGGCTCAATCCAACCTCCCTCGCTGTTGCGATGAAACAGGTACAGGATTGCTCCGCATCGACAGCGAAATACGCTTGCGAGCCAAATTCACCTCAAGAACTGTCACTGTGACTTTCTGTTGCACCTTCACGACCTCGCTCGGATTCTTGACGAAACGATCTGCAAGCTGACTGATGTGCACCAGACCATCCTGATGCACACCAATATCAACAAAGACACCAAAGGCAGTGACATTCGTCACAATGCCCGGCAGTTTCATGCCCGGTTTTACATCCTCAATCTTCTCGACCCCCTCAGCAAAACGGACGACTTCGAATTGTTCACGCGGATCGCGCCCGGGCTTCGCCAACTCGGTGAGGATATCGTTCAAAGTCGGCAAACCGACCTGAGCCGAAACATACTTTGCCGGGCTGATCTTTTTTCGCAGCTGCTCATCCCGCATCAGCTCGGTTACTGCACAGGTCAAGTCACGGGCCATCGTTTCAACCAGTTCATAACGCTCGGGATGGACGGCACTGCTATCGAGGGGGTGTTTGCTGTTGCGAATCCGCAAGAAGCCGGCAGCTTGTTCAAACGCCTTGGGACCGAGCCGTTGAACGTTGAGCAGTTCTTTGCGTAACGCGAATGGGCCATGCTCATTGCGGTAGGCTACGACATTGTGCGCCAGGTGGGGCCCCAATCCGGAGACATAGGCCAGGAGCTGCTCACTGGCAGTGTTGACCTCTACGCCCACGCTATTCACGCAACTCATGACCACATCGTCAAGGCGGTTCTTGAGCGCAGCCTGGTCCACATCGTGCTGATATTGCCCAACGCCAATGGATTTGGCATCGAGCTTCACCAATTCCGCCAGCGGGTCCATGAGTCGCCGTCCAATCGATACCGCGCCGCGCACAGTTACATCCTGATCGGGAAACTCTTGCCGTGCTACGTCGGACGCCGAGTATATCGACGCACCGCTTTCGTTGACCATGATAATTGCTAGTGAACGCGGCAGATCGAGCGCGCGCAGAAACGCTTCTGTCTCTCGTCCCGCGGTCCCGTTACCGACCGCGATTGCTTCGCTGGCGAATTGCTCACCCAATCCTTTGATGATCTTTCCCGCCTCAAGTGCTCCCTTTTCTCCTTGATGGGGATAGATCGTCGTCGTATGCAGGAGTTTTCCTTGACGGTCGAGACACACCACTTTGCAGCCAGTGCGAAATCCCGGGTCGATTGCCAGAATATTTTTCTGTCCTAATGGGGCGGCTAAGAGCAACTGCCGCAGATTATCGGCAAACACCGTAATCGCCGCTTCGTCAGCGCGCTTTTTCGTCGTGAGTCGGACCTCGGTCTCGATCGACGGCCCGAGCAAGCGCTTGAAGCTGTCCTGCACCGCTAGCTTAACTTGAAGTGAAGCGGCATTCGTCTTTTTGATAAATAAGGGCTCTAACAATCGCAGGGCCTCACCTTCAGGGATCAGCACGCGAAACGTGAGGATCTCTTCTCTCTCGCCGCGACGCATGGCCAGAATGCGATGCGATGGCGCAGTTACGACCGGCTCTTCCCAGCTGAAGTAGTCGGCGAATTTACTGCCTTCGCCCTCTTTGCCGGGAATGACTGCGGCTTGAAATGTCCCTTTGTCGAGAAACAACTCACGCAGTCGCGTCCGCGCTGGTTGATCCTCACTGATCCACTCGGCCATGATATCGCGCGCGCCAGCGAGGACTTCATTTACTGAGGGCAACTCTTTGGCCGCATCGACATACGCTGCCGCTTCCGCGGTCGGATCGCCTTCGCGTTGTTCCCAGAGACGCTGGGCAAGGGGTTCCAGTCCTTTCTCTTTGGCAATTGTGGCCCGCGTGCGGCGCTTGGGTTTATACGGCAAGTAAAGATCTTCCAGGACGGTGAGCGAATCTGCCGCGAGAATCTTTGCTTGCAGTTCGTCGGTGAGTTTTCCTTGGTCGGTAATGGATTTGAGGATGGTCTCACGCCGACGGTCGAGTTCTCCCAACTGTGCCAGCCGGTCGCGGATGGTCGTTATGATTACTTCGTCCAGGCTGCCGGTCGCTTCTTTCCGGTAGCGAGCGATGAACGGTACGGTAGCACCATCTTCGAGGAGTGCTGCCGTGGCTTGAACTGATTTTTGGAGGAGACTCAGTTCCTGAGCAATGATGGTGATGTGCGGAAGGTTCATTGGCCGTTATTTTTTACCTCTTCTATAACATTACACAATCGGCCTCACATAATAGACTACGAATTTGTCAATGTTCAGCACTCTGGAACATTACTCATCGGGATCCTCGACTTCCGGCTCTGAGGGTTCGAGATCATCAGATGACGGTTGTTCGATCTCCGGCTGCGAAGGCTCGAAATCGGCAGTGGAGTCGTCATCAATCGATGGATCTGACTCCTCGAGATCGGCAGGTGGGGGCTGTTCGATCTCTGGCCGCGAAGGCTCGAAATCCGCCGCCGGCGGCTGCTCAATCTCCATGTCGGCATAGGCCGGCGCCGCTCCGCAGTACGTCAGCAGCAGACGGGCCCAGGGATCACTGGACGGTCCAGTGACCGCCAAGGCTACTGCTTTGGATACCTCAGCCGGTGAGTAACCGTCCACAGCCCATGCTATAGAAAACATGCTGATGAGCGCGAAAATAGCACCAACCAGCCAACGGGTCGCCTTGGCGTCAAGCGAGGTCCCAATCATAGGCTTCTCCTCTTAGAGCGAGTTGCGTTTGCGAATGTCACTAGGCTGCGAGAGGAAAGGTTATGTCTTTCAACTCAACCGGTGAGAGGGTTAAGAAGGAGCGAGAGAGATTCAGGTAAGTGAGTATTATTTTTTCAGGGCCGGACGACCTGAGAGGCCGCCCTGTGGGAAAGCTGACGTGAAGCCTCCCTGCATCCTTACGCTTCATAGGTCTCAGAGGCGGCGAAGCGGTCGAGGTGGTGGTCGGCATCACCAAAGGTTTGTATGATCGTGGTAAGGCGTCGGAAGGTATGACTGACTTTTAATTCTTCCGTCATGCCCATGCCACCATGCAGTTGCACCGATTCCTGACTGACATGCCGGCAGGCGTCGGCAATCTTAATCTTTGCCGCGGATACCACGCGCTTACGCTCGGCGGCAGCAGCACTACTGACTTTTACGCAGGCGAGACAGGCCATCGATTTTGCCTGCTCATAGGTAATCATCATATCCACCATACGGTGCTGGAGCGCTTGAAAGGTGCCGATTGGCACGCCGAACTGTTTGCGCGTTTTGAGGTACTCAAGCGTCGCGTCGTTCGCATATTTGATCGCGCCGACTGCTTCAGCGCACAGGAGCGTCGTCGCGTAATCGACTACTTCCTCGATGAGCGGGAGGGCAGCGCCCTTTTTGCCGATGAGGGCATTGGCGGAAACCGTCGTGCCCGAGAAGCGGATGTCCGCCGCTCGCAGATTGTCCATCGTACGGTAGGTCTTGAGCGATACGCCCGGCGCAGTGCGGTCAACCAGAAAGAGACTGATTCCTTTCAGGTCGGTGTCCTTCCCTGACGTACGTGCCGAAACAACCAGCTTATCTGCAGTGGGACCGTGGATCACTATGCACTTCTCACCGTCGATGACGTAACCATTGCCTGACTTCTGCGCTCGGACGGTGACATGGGCAAGATTGTAGCGTGCACCGCGCTCGGTCTGGGCGAAAGCGAGCTTGAGTCTCCCCTCGACGAGCGCCGGCAGAATCGCCTTCTTTTGCGTGTCAGTGCCACCGCGGGCGACGAACTGGCCACCCAGTCCGACGGTGGCGAGATAGGGTTCGACTAGCAGGCTTTCGCCTATCGCTTCCATGACGGACAGCAAATCAACCGCGTCGCCACCGAAGCCACCGTACTCGCTGGCAAACGGCAATCCCAGAAGTCCCATCTCAGCGAACGTGGCCCAGACCTGTTCGCTGTATCCGGCCGTGGACTCAAGGATCGCCTTGCGCGCTTCGAAAGTGTAATTCTTCGCCAGAAAGTTTCTGATGCTGTCAGCCAAGAGTTGTTGCTCTTCAGTATAGTCGAAGTTCACGTCGCGTTCTTCCTTCTTAATTTGAGACCCTTCGCTCTGCTCAGGGTGACAAGGAATGGCCTTGTGGGAGTTGTCACAACCCGAGGCTCATCTTGGCGATGATATTGCGCTGAATCTCGTTCGACCCCGCATAGATCGTGGTTTTGCGATAATTACAGTAGCGCGGTAGCAACGCTGCTGTGAACTCATCGAGATCTGCCGCCTCGATGGGTTTGAACGGCTGTGCCAACGGTCCCACCGCTTCCACCATCAACTCAGTGAGAGCCTGCTGGATTTCGGTGCCTCTGATCTTGAGGAGCGACACTTCCGCGCCAGGCGCGCGCCCGCTCCGTAATTGGTCGAGAAAGCGTAAGTTGGTGATTTCCAGCGCCATCAACTCAACTTCCACGTGGGAAAGTTTGTCGCGGAAGCGCGGGTCGTCGATCAGCGGCTTGCCATTTTTCAACTGTTCTGTGGCAAGGGCTTTTAACCGAGCCAAGTCTCGCTTGGACGCGCCGACTTGCCCCGTGCCCATCCGCTCATAGCCGAGGAGGTACTTCGCCACTGTCCAGCCATCTCCTTCCTTATGGACGAGGTTTTCGGCTGGCACCTTGACGTCATCGAAAAACACCTCGTTGACCTCGTGGCGGCCATCCATGAGCATCAGCGGCCGGATGGTAATGCCCGGGGTTTTCATATCCATGAGGAGAAACGAAATGCCTTCCTGTTTCTTCGGGGTGTGCGGATCGGTGCGCACGAGGCAAAAAATCCAATCAGCGAATTGCGCCATCGTCGTCCAGACAATCAGCGAATTGCGCCATCGTCGTCCAGATTTTCTGTCCATTGACGATGTAGTAATCGCCCTCGCGTAGCGCGCTGGTTTTGAGCGAAGCGAGATCTGAACCCGAGCCGGGCTCGGAATAGCCCTGGCACCAGAAGTCCTCGCCATTATAGATACGCGGCAAAAAACGTTTTTTCTGCGCCTCGGAGCCGAAACGGAACAGCACTGGCGCGCACATCTTGAGACCGAACGGCAGCAATGGCGGGCAACCTGCGAAACCGCACTCCTCCTCGAAGATATAGCGCTGCACCACCGTCCAGTCCTGACCACCCCACTCAGCCGGCCACTCCGGCGCAACCCAGCCCTTCTGCGCCAGGATCTTGTGCCAGCGCATGAGTTCGTCCTTTTCCAGTTCTTGGTAATTGGCGACCTGCTCGCTTAGATCGTTAGGAAGATTGGCTTGCAGCTGCTCCTCAATAGGCACGGGAAAGTAAGGCTGGTCCTGCGCTGCCCCACAACCAACTCGCCCATGCTCCCAGAAATTGCTGTCTCGAAAAAACTTATGTATCAGGTCGTGAGAGAATTCCTAGTACACCGCTCAATGATAGTAAGCGTTCAGCCGTCAGCCGTCAGCTTTCAGCAAACACAAGGAGATTCCGCATGCAGGCAACTCTTCCTCGTACCCAAAGCTGGACACGACCGCGTATTTTCTCCTGTCAGGCTGACTGCTGAAAGCTAATAGCTGAACGCTTACCAATGATAAGACCTTACTCTTCGGCTGAGATAGGAAGTCGAAGACCTGAGGGATGTGAGTATCCTAGAGTAATTTTCCTTCGGCTGCGTCCTGAGAGCGCGACCCTCTTGGTCACTTTGCCAAGCGGGTGGGACGCCCGCCACCAGTCCCAACTTATAGCGAATTTCACTTGGGTGAGACCCGCAATTGAGTGTAGGGGCGATCCTTGTGATCGCCCAGTAGGGGCGCGGAGCAGGGCGAATACAAGATTCGCCCCTACAGAGGAGGACGCATGCAACTGAAAACTGCTATAAGCTCTTCTCCCGCTGCTTTGTTCTCTGAGTCCCCTCTCCCCTCGTGGGAGAGGGCTAGGGTGAGGGGGTCTGCGGCCGTGCTCAGGCCGTGATACCCCTCATCCTGACTTTCCCCCACAAGGGGGGAAGGGACCCAAGGGCCTAGCGTAGTGGGGAAAGACGAGCAAATTTTCTCATGCCCAGGCTCTGCCTGGGTATGCCCTGTGGTCGTGG